>NZ_JBSFBZ010000053.1:0-55364 GCF_053593195.1 Saccharopolyspora sp. NPDC002376 | reverse complement strand
CCCTCCGGGACGCTGACCTTGGCCTTCTCCGTCGCGTAGTTGACGGTCGCCGCGACGCCGTCGAGCTTGTTCAGCTTGCGCTCAATCCGCCCCGCGCACGAAGCACACGTCATCCCGCTGATGGCAAGCTCGACCTGCTGCCCGGCGACCGGGCTGGTGGCGTGCACGTCGGTCATCTCCGCCAAGTCACATCCTCACGAACAGCGGCCGCGAGTCACGAGGCCAGCTGGTATCCGGCCTCTTCCACCGCGGCGCGCACTTGGTCCGCACCGATCTCCTGGTCGCTGGTGACGGTGACAGCACCGGTCGGCAGGTCGACCTGAACACCAGTCACGCCGTCGATCTCGCTGACCTCCTCGGTCACCGAAAGCACGCAGTGCTCACAGGTCATACCGGTCACGGTGTAGGTCGTCTCGCTCATCTACGTCACCTCTCCACGCTTCGCGCTCCGCCTGCGTGCGCCCACATCCCGGATCTATACCCTAGGGGGGTATTGTAGTCGACACTCGCGGTCCGCGCCCCACTGGACGGTAGTACCTACCAGGGGTACTGCCGCAGACTGGGTGTGACACGGGTCTCGACCAGCCCTACCGGCACGCGCGGGACGTGGTTGGCATGCTGATGTCGACCAGCGATCGCCGAACGGCATCGCGCAACACCGGTCCACGGAGGAAGCACCTTGAGCACCGAATCCGAGCGCCCGACGACCGGCGAAGCCGAGTCGGGCAGGCACCGCCACGCCGCGCCGGAAGGCGCCGACGTGCACCCCCTGATCGACCTGTCCCGCGACCCGCACCCAGGCGTGCCCGACCACGCCAAGCCGGACGAAGACTGACGACGGTCGGCATCCGCGCGCCGGGCGCGCGGATGCCGGCTAGGCCTCGACCCAGCCGTGCCGCACAGCGACCTGGGTGAGCTTCTGCCGCACCTGCAGGATCTGCTCGGCGGTCATGGTCGGCGAGGCGCTGAGCAACGACTCCGTGATCAGCTCGTGGAACTCCTTGGCCGAGAGCACGTCGAAGAGCTCCTCGTCGGGCACCGGAGCGCCGCCCTCCCCCGCCCGCACCGACGCCTGCCGCACGATGCGCACGTTCGACGCCTTCGGACCGCGGTCGCTCTCCTCCAGGTCGAACTCCACGACCACCCCCGGAGCGACCAGCCGCTTGTCGAAGGTCAGATCGTTGACGTGGATGAACACGTCCTCGCCGCCCACCTCGGGGGCCACGAACCCGTACCCGCGAACCTCGTCGAACCGAACGACCTTGCCGGTAACCATCAACCAGTTCCCAACTTTCACCACGAACCCCGCACCCCATCCGCGGGAACCGGAAGTGTACCGCTCCACACCGGACCGGTGCCACCAGTCCACATAGGACGCGAACACCCCGCGGACGCAACCGCTCGATCGGCGGATGGGGACACCGCTGACGACCGAACAGAATGCGCTTCGGACCAATCCCGAAATGCGGGGAGTGCGCATGGATTCCTACGACGTCGTGGTCATCGGTGCCGGATTCGCCGGTCTCGTCGCAGCCCGCGAGCTGTCCCTGCGGGGGCACTCGGTCGCAGTGCTCGAAGCACGGGACCGCATCGGCGGACGAACCTGGACCGATGAGCGCCTGGGCCGACGCCTGGAGATGGGCGGCACCTGGGTGCACTGGCTGCAGCCGCACGTCTGGACCGAGGTCACCCGGTACGGCCAGCGCGTCGAGCCGAGTCCGGCCTCGCAGACGGTCCACTGGATCTCCGGCGAAACCAAGCACGAGGGCAGTCCGGAGGAGTTCGACGCCCTGATCTCGCGCGGCATGGACCGGCTGGCGCGTGAGAGCTGCGAGTGGTTCCCGCTCCCCTACGAGCCGCTGCACCGCGCCGACCTCGACCAGATCGACCACCTCTCGGTCGCCGACTACTTCGCCAAGCTCGACCTCGATCCCACCGAGGGCGAGGTGACCACCGGCGTGTGGGCCGAGCACTTCAACGGCCCAGCAGCGGTCTCCGGGCTCACCCAAGCCATGCGCTGGTGCTCGGCGGCTTCCGGCAACTGGCCCCTGCTGCACCAGGCCACCTCTGGCTACCGGCTCGTCGAGGGCACCGGGGCGCTGATCGGAGCGATCGCCGCTGACAGCAACGCCGAACTCCGCCTCGGCACAGTGGTCACCAGCGTCTCGCAGGACTCCGGCGGCGCAACCGTCACCACCGCCGACGGCGGCCGCATCACGGCACGGCAGGTGATCTGCACGCTGCCGCTCAACGTGCTCAGCAGCATCGACTTCGAGCCCGCACTACCTGCCGCCAAGCTGGCTGCCAGTGCCGAGCGCACGGCGTCGCAGGGACTGAAGACGTGGATCCGGGTACGCGGCGAGGTCGCGCCGTTCACCGGCTATGCGCCGGACGACCACGACCTGACCTTCGTCCACCCCGAATACACAGTGGAGGGCGACACCGTGTTGGTCGCCTTCGGCACCCGCGCCGCCGATCTCGCTCCCGATGACGTCGAGGGGGTCACCCGCGCGTTGCGGGTGTGGTGCGACGACCTCGAAGTGGTCGATGTTGCCGGCCACAACTGGATGGCCGACGAGTTCTCCCGCGAGACCTGGCCGATGCAGCGGCCGGGACAGCTGACCAAGTACCTGGCCGCTCTGCAGGAGTCGCACGGCGCGGTCCGCTTCGCGGGTTCTGACCT
This sequence comes from Saccharopolyspora sp. NPDC002376, assembly GCF_053593195.1. NCBI lineage: Bacteria > Bacillati > Actinomycetota > Actinomycetes > Pseudonocardiales > Pseudonocardiaceae > Saccharopolyspora > Saccharopolyspora sp. NPDC002376. Next base: position 52,681 of record NZ_JBSFBZ010000053.1, on the reverse strand, counting down.
CGCCACCGGCTGGGCCGGGTTCATCGACGGCGCAGTCGAGAGCGGCCTGCGCGCCTCCCGGTCCGCGCACGAAGCGCTGCGCGGACCGAGGGGCTGAGCAAGGACGGCTCACACGCGCGGGAGCGGGATGTTGGGACGTTCCTCGCGCGTGGGGCCGTGCTCGACGTAGTCGGCGGCGAACCGCATTCCCGCCTGGTACGCCTCGATCCGCGCACGGCCGATATCGGCTTCGATGTCCTCGGGGTTGAGTTCCTCGGCCAACGAACGCACCTCCGTCAGGCGACGGTTGGTCACCTCGTCCATGTCCGCTCCTGTCCTTCCGATCGGCTCACCCCTGATCCTCGCCACTCTGAGCCAGCTTTGCACGATCGGGTGGCCGAATGCCCCCGGACCAGGCCAAATGATCCACTGAGCGCCACGGCGAGAACTCGCTCAGTAACTAGCGGGCGCCGTTAGAAACCACCCGACGCGACCAACGCCGAGCCCTCTCGGTAACCCCCGATCGACGCAACAGCTATCGACAATTAGTTCGATCAGGTGACAAGATCGTTTCGAGCACCACGGGCGAGGGCTTGCCGCTGGTGGGTGCGGAGCTTGCGGGCGTCCGAGGTGGTGTGCATCCGAACTCTGGAGACCAGCACTGACACGGAAGCGGCTGTTGCGCTCACCCCGGAACAGTTGCCGCCCACCGGACGCACCGGGTTGGGTCGAGCACATCGCCTCGATCCCGGGCGGGCTGTTCGGCGAGGATGAGATCCACGATCTCAACCGGCGCGGCACGTGCCCACGAGCAATGGAAGCGGACTAGTCGATGAGCAACGCCAAGGGCAGGCTTGATCTGGACGTCGTCGGGCACACCGCGTGGATCACGATCGACAACCCGGACCGGCGCAACGCGATGACAGAGAGCATGTGGCGGCAGGTCCCGGAGCTGCTGGGCGCGGTCGCCGACGATCCTGCGGCACGCGTCGTGGTGCTCACCGGTGCTGGTGGCACGTTCTGCGCCGGGGCGGACATCTCGGAGCTGCACGCGATCGAGGGCGCGGCGGAGAACCCGACGGTGGCCGCCGAGCGAGCCCTGGTCGACTTCCCGCTGCCCACGATCGCGCTGATCAACGGGCTGTGCATCGGCGGTGGCTGCCAGCTGGCCGCGGCCTGCGACATCCGCATCGCGGCGGATTCGGCGACGTTCGGTATCACGCCCGCCAAGCTCGGCATCGTCTACCCGCGGTCGAGCATCGCCCGGCTCACCGAGCTGGTCGGGCCGTCGGCGGCGAAGCTGCTGCTGTTCTCGGCGGACTTCTTCGACGCCGAGCACGCGCTGCGGATGCGCTTGGTGGACGAGGTCGTCGACGACCCGCAGGCCCGCGTGAGCGAGCTGGCCACGACCATCTCCACCCGCTCCCAGCTCACCGTCCGCGCCTCCAAGGAGCTGGTCGACCTGGCTCACCACGGGGTGCCGCTCGACGAGCGGGCCGAGCAGTGGCAGCGGACTTCGGCCGAAACCGGTGAGTGCGCTGAAGGCATCGCCGCTTTCCTGGAACGCCGCTCGCCGGACTTCCCCTACGGGAACCGCTGAGGCGTCCACATCGGACGGCCACCGACAACTCCCGTCGGCGGTACGTTAGAGGTCGTTCTGGAATGCGGCGGAGCCGCATGCGGTGTGGGACTCAGCTTGCAACGCCGCGGGTTCTCAGCGCTCGCCTGGCGAGGACAGCTCCAGCGCTGTGTATTGGACGTACATGAGTCGGAGATCCCGGAGTCAGGCGGGCGCTGAGGTTCCGCTACCCGCACCGCCACCCAAAACGAGCCCGGACGACTTCATGGTCGAGAACTAGCTACGTCGAGAGGAGTAGGCAGATGTTCGCTTCCGAGCCGACTCCTCACGCGGCAGGATCGGCGAGAATTCGTCGCATGCGGGCATTGCGATCGTTGAGCGCGGACGTGGCCCTCGCCGTCGTGATCACGCTGATCGGGCTGGTGGGCACCACGATGGCGAACCGGTGGTCGGGCACCGCGATCCGGCCGTTGGACGCCATCGGTCTCGCACTGGTGGCCGCCGCTGGCTTGAGCCTGGTGCTTCGGCGCAGGCAGCCCGTCATCGCCGCCGGAGCGGTCGCGCTGTTCACCTCCACCTACCTGGTGCTGGGCTACACCTACGGTCCGATCCTGCTGTCGCTGATCGTGGCGGTCTACTCGCTCGCCCGGCACCGGCCGCCGTCTACGTCGGTGCCGGTCGCGCTGGGCGTGCTCGTGGTGCAGCTGGTGCACATCTTCACCACCATCCCCGGGCCGTCGAGCCTGCTCGCGGTGTTGCCCGGCTCGGCGTGGGTGGCCGTGCCGTTCGCCATCGGCAGCGTCGTCCGACTGCAGCGCGAGTCGGCGGAGCGGGACCGGGCCGAGCAACTGCGCCAGCGCGTCGACGACGAGCGGTTGCGCATCGCGCAAGAAGTGCACGACGTCGTCGGGCACGGGCTGGCCGCCATCAAGATGCAGGCCGACGTCGCGCTGCACGTGCTGGCGAAGAAGCCCGAGCAGGCGGAAGTCGCGCTGGATGCGATCAGCCGCACCAGCAGCGACGCGCTGGACGAGCTGCGCGCGACGCTGGCGGTGGTACGTCGACCCAGCGGGCAGACACCGGGTTTGGGGCGGCTGGACGACCTGCTGCAACGCATGCGCGAGGCCGGCGTGTCGGTGGAGCTCAACACCGGCGGCGAGGCGCCGAGCTTGCCACCGGTGGTCGACCTGACCAGCTACCGGATCTTGCAGGAGTCGCTGACCAACGTGCTGCGCCACAGCAACGACAAGCGCGCCGAGGTGACCATCGAGTACACCGAGGACGCCGTGGCTCTCACCGTCACCAACCCGCTGTCCGGCTCGTCCGGAGGTGGTGATGGGCTCGGTTTGCCCGGAATGCGGCAGCGGGTCGCGTCGCTGGGCGGCGAGTTCGAGGCCGGCCCCACCGTGGACCACCGGTTCACCGTCACCGCCCGCCTGCCCCTCGAAGGAACCCCATGATCTCCGTGCTGATCGTCGACGACCAGGACCTGGTGCGCATCGGACTGCGCACCCTCATCGACAGCGAGGACGACCTGACCTGCGCCGGAGAAGCGGCCGACGGGTTGGCCGCGGTGGCCGCGGCGCGTGAGCACCGGCCGGACGTGGTCCTGATGGACGTGCGGATGGCCGGCGTGGACGGGCTGGAGGCCACCCGGCGGATCTCGGCTGATCCCGACCTGGCCTGGACCAGGGTGATCGTGCTGACCACCTTCGAGATCGACGAGTACGTCTTCAGCGCGCTGCGCGGCGGGGCCAGCGGGTTCCTGCTCAAGGACACCAAACCCGTCGACCTGCTTCGCGCCATCCGGCTGGTCGCCGGTGGTGACGCGCTGCTCGCGCCGTCCGCCACCCGCCAGCTGGTCCGCGAGTTCGTCTCGCTGCAGGCGCGCGCCCGCCGCCCGCACCCCCAGCTGCACACCCTGACCGAGCGGGAACGAGAGGTGCTCAGCCTGGTCGCCGAGGGGCTCAACAACGAGGAGATCGCCGAGCGCCTGGTGGTCAGCCCGGCCACCGCGCGCACCCACGTGAGCCGGGCGATGGTCAAGCTCGGCGCACGCGACCGCGCCCAGCTCGTCGTGTTCGCCTACCAATCCGGCCTCGCCGACTGAGGTGTCCTCGTCGGACGACGCGAGATAACTCCACTGTGGACTCGCCCGTTGAGTTCTTCGAAAATCGCTTCGCCGAATCGGTCTCCTGCGTCAGACTCGTGGTGTGTTAGTCACCGTCAGCACCAGGCACAGCCCGGCGACCGACCTGGGCTTCCTGCTGCACAAGCATCCAGAGAAAGCTCAGACGTTCCCGGTCGCGGGCGGGACCGCGCACGTCTTCTACCCGGTTGCAGAACAGGACGAGTGCACTGCGGCGCTGTTGCTGGACGTCGATCCCATCGGTTTGGTGCGTGGCAAGCACAACGACTCGTTCGCGCTCGGCCAATACGTCAACGACCGGCCCTACGCCGCCGGGTCGCTGCTCGCCGTCGCACTCGGCTCGGTGTTCCGGACGGCGTTGAACGGGCGCTGCGACGCGCGGCCGGAGCTGGCCGCCACCCCGATCCCGCTGCAGATCCGGATTCCCGCACTGCCCTGCCGTGGCGGGGCCGATCTCGCGGCCCGATTGTTCGAGCCGCTCGGCTGGCAGGTCGAGGCCACGCCGATCCCGCTGGATCCGCAGGTGCCGGACTGGGGCGACTCGCGGTACGTGGACCTGCGGCTGTCCGGGAACCTCCTGGTGTCCGATGCGCTCAAGCACCTGTACGTGCTGATTCCGGTGCTGGACAACGCAAAGCACTACTGGGTCCACGGCGATGAGGTGGACAAGCTGCTGCGCGCCGGGGACGGTTGGCTGGCCGAGCACCCGGAGCGGGAGCTGATCAGCAACCGCTACCTCGCCCACCGCAAGTCCTACGTGCGTTCCGCGTTGGCGCAGCTCGCCGAATCCGGTACTTGGTCACGAAAACCAAATGCGCGTGCAGCATGAAACAGCAGTGGTGACCAGTGCAAATGATCTCGTTGTCGGTGATGGGATCTATGGTCGTGGTGTGCAGCTTCGGTACGGGTTCCGCCTGTATCCGACGCCGGGCCAGCAGGCTGCGTTGGCTCGAGCGTTCGGGTGTGCTCGTGTGGTGTTCAACGACGCCATCCGGGCCCGCCGGAATGCTTATGAAACTGGCGAGAAGGCCCCCACCGCGTCGGAGTTGTCCACGCGCCTAGTTACTGACGCGAAGAACACCCCGGAACGTGAGTGGCTGGGCGGGGTGTCAGCGGTGGTCTTGCAGCAGGCGCTCCGGGATGCTGATCGGGCATACAAGAACTTCTTCGACTCGCTGAGCGGGAAACGCACGGGCCGCAAGGTGGGGGTGCCCCGGTTCAAGAGCAAGCGTGACCGGCGGCAGGCTGTCCGGTTCACCGCCAACGCCCGCTGGTCGATCACGCCGGGCGGCAAGCTGCGGCTGCCGAAGATCGGGGACGTGCCAGTGAAATGGTCCCGCCGACTTCCCTCGGCCCCGTCCAGCGTGACCGTCATCAGAGACGCCGCCGGACGGTACTTCGCATCCTTCGTCGTCGACACCCACTCCGAACCCATCAACAACGACGCCCCGGAAATCGGCGTTGATCTGGGGCTGGGGCACTTCGCAGTGCTGTCGGACGGCACAAAGATCATTGCCCCGAAGTTCCTTCGCAACGCCGAACGCAAGCTCAAGCGGGCACAACGAGACCTCTCCCGCAAGCAGAAGGGCAGCACCAACCGGGACAAAGCCAGGGCAAAGGTCGCCCGCTCGCACGCGCGAGTTGCCGATGCGCGCCGCGAGTTCCACCACCAGCTTTCCACCCAGTTGATCCGCGAGAACCAAGCGATCGCAGTGGAAGACCTGGCGGTCTCGGGACTGGCACGCACCAGGCTGGCCAAGTCCGTCCACGACGCCGGATGGTCGGCGTTCGTGGCGATGCTGGAGTACAAAGCCGCACTGTACGGGCGCAGGGTGGTTCGGATCGGCCGGTTCGAGCCCACTTCCCAGGTGTGCTCGAACTGCGGCGTGAAAGACGGCCCTAAGCCGCTGCACATCCGCACCTGGCGGTGCCAGGGATGCGGAACGCACCTGGATCGGGACGTGAACGCGGCGGTCAACGTCGCGAAGGCCGCCGGACTGGCGGTAACAGCCTGTGGAGCGCATGTAAGTCCCGAACTCGTTCGGGCCGAGCGCGGTGAAGCAGGAACCCACCGAGGTGACCTGGCGAGCGCGGATGCCCGCGCCGCCGGGCGCGGTAGGAATCACCAGCCTTCAGGCCGATGAGGAAGTCAACCGTGGGCCAACGAGTACCGGCGCGGGGCGGGGCGATGGTGCTCTACGGCCACACGCCGGTGCCGGAGACCGAGTGGATCAACGACGCTATGTGCTTGGACGAGCGCGAAGTGGTGTCGGTTCCGGCGCAGCGCGTCTGGTACGAGCCGTCGCGCCCGCTCCTGCCGTCCGGCGAGCTCCCACCGCCTGCGGAGTCGGTGTCTCGGCGCGAGCCGGGCGTGCTCAACCTCGACGACGTCGCCGGGCGGCGGAGCGTGGAGACCCGGCACCACGGCCGCATCTCGATCCAGCCCGAGCGGGCGGCCGCCGCGCTGGAGGTGATGAGCCGGTTCGCCATCGACCCGCGCTGGCTGGTCTACCTTCCGCCGACGATGGCCCCGGTCGCCACCTCCAACCGGCCCGACGCGCTCGAGCACCCGGAGGAAGCGTTCGCCGCCTACCAGACGCTTGGAGTCCAGGACGTGCTCTGCGAGGAGAAGCACATGGGCTCCCGCGCGGTCGTTCTGGTTTGCCGGGACGATTCCGCGGGCCGGTTCGGCATCGAGGGCTCCGGCGCGGTGCACACCCGGACCGGACGTCCGTTCTTCGCCCCTGAACAGGAGGCTGAACTGCTCGCCGGAGTGCGCGCAGCGGTGGACTCGACCGGGTTGTGGGACGAACTGAATACCGACTGGCTGCTTCTGGACGCCGAGCTCATGCCGTGGAGCGCCAAGGCCGGTGCGCTGATCACCGACCGGTACGCCTCGGTCGGGGCTGCTGCGGAGGCGGCGCTGCCACCCGCGCTGGAGTCGTTGGCCGCTGCAGCCGAGCGAGGTGTCGACGTCGGCGATCTGTTGGCGAAGACCCGTGCTCGAGCCGACAACGCCAGCTCCTACCGGGACGCCTACCGTCGTTACTGCTGGCCCACCGAGGGGTTGCGCGGTGTCCGGCTGGCGCCGTTCCAGCTGCTGGCCACCGAAGGACGCACGTACCACGACCGCGAGCACGATTGGCACCTCGCGCTGGCGGATCGGTTGGTGCAGGTGGACTCGGAGCTGTTCGCCACGACCCGACGGCTCGCGGTGGACACCACCGACCCGACCTCCACCGCCGCCGGGATCACCTGGTGGGAGGAGCTCGCCGGTGCTGGTGGTGAAGGCATGGTCGTCAAGCCGGCGGCCAACCTCACCAGGGGCAAGCGCGGTCTCGTGCAGCCGGGGTTGAAGGTGCGCGGACGCGAGTACCTGCGGATCATCTACGGCCCCGACTACACCGAACCGGCCAACCTAGACCGGTTGCGGCAGCGAGGCCTGGGCCGCAAGCGCGGCTTGGCAGCCCGCGAGTACGCATTGGGACTGGAAGCGCTGGAGCGGTTGGCGCGCGGTGAGCCGTTGTGGCGGGTGCACGAGTGCGTCTTCGCCGTGCTGGCGCTGGAATCCGAGCCGGTGGACCCGCGGTTGTAGTGCTACCGCAGGTCGCGCAGGAGGCGTTTGAGGATCTTGCCGGAGGGGTTGCGCGGTAGTTCGGTGCGGAATTCGACCTGCCGGGGCCGTTTGTAGTTCGCCAAGCGGTCCCGGCAGTGCGCCATCACGTCCTCCGTGGACAGTTCCGCGCTGCCGACGACGAACGCCTTGCCGACCTCGCCGAGACGCTCGTCGGGCACTCCTACCACTGCCACGTCCACGACTCCGTCCAGCCAGGACAGCACCTGCTCGATCTCGGCCGGGTAGACGTTGAAGCCGCCGCAGATGTACATGTCCTTGAGCCGATCGGTGATGGTCAGGTAGCCGCGCTCGTCGAGGGTGCCGATGTCGCCGGTGCGCAGCCAGCCACCGTGATCGAAGGCCTGCTCGGTCGCGGCTTCGTCGTCGAGGTAGCCCAGCATGACGTTGCGCCCGCGCACCTGGACCTCCCCCGCCTCACCCGCGGGTCGCGAAGTGCCGTCCTTGCTCGCGATCCGGACTTCGAGCTCGGACGTGGCGCGCCCGCAGGTGGTGGCCACGGTCTCGTCGTCGTCATCAGGTCGGCACATCGTCACCACGACGGCTTCGGTCAGCCCGTAGGCGGTGAGCACGGCGTCGAAGCTCAGCTCCCGCTGCATCCGCTCGACCAGCACGACCGGGACGGTTGCCGCGCCGGTCACCGCCAACCGCAGGCTGGACAGGTCGTGGTGGTCTCGGTCGGGGTGGTCGAGCATCGACTGGTAGATGGTCGGCGGGCCGGGCAGCACCGTGATCCGGTCGGCTTCGACCCGTCGGAGCACGTCGGCGACGTCGAAGGTCAGTTGCGGCAGCACTGCGACGCCGCGCAGCAGACAAGGGAGGAGCCCGGCCTTGTAACCGAAGCTGTGGAAGAACGGGTTGATCACCAGGTAGCGGTCGTCGCTGGTCAGCTCGCTGTTCTCAGCCCAGGCCCGCGCGACGCCGAGCGCTTGGCGGTGCGCGCTCATGGCGCCCTTGCTCCGCCCCGTCGTGCCCGAGGTGAACAGGATGTCGCTGACGTCGTCAGGAGTGACCGCCGCGGCCACCTCGTCGGCCTGCGATTCCGGGACCGCGACCGCCAGAGCGCCCAGGTCGTCCCAGCGACGAGTGCCCTCGACCGGCTCCAACTCGCCTTCGACCGGGACGCGGATGATCGTGCGCAGCTGGTCGAGCGCCCCGCTGTCGGCGGCGTGGATTTGCGCCAGCCGGTCGACGCCCAGGAACTCCCCGGCGATCACCAGCGCTCGGGCCCGCGAACGCCGGATCACGTCGAGACTTTCGGCGCCGGTGAACCGCGTGTTGATCGGCACCAGCGTCGCACCCGCGTACTGCGCGCCGAGCGCGGCCAACACCCAGTGGTGGGTGTTCGGCGAGCACAACGCAACCCGATCGCCAGGCCGGATGCCTTCGGCGATCAAGGCGCGCGCCACGGTCCGCACCCGGTCCAGCAGCTGCGCGAAGCTGAGCCGAACCGGTCCGTCCAGCAGCGCATCCGAATCCGGAAAACGTTGCGCGGCAAGGCCGACTGCGGTGGGGACGGTGAGCGGTTCGCTCCCGGACACGCGACCACCTCCAAGCAAGTGCTTGGTAAGCTAACCCCCCGAGCGCTTGCTTGGCCAGCCGCTTGGGCCGATTGCCCGAATCGGCCTACTGACCGATCGGCACGAAGTCGGACCAGGAGGTCTCGCTGAGCTTGGCCTTGCCGTCCCAGAGCTCGACCTTGAAGTGCACCCGGCCGCTTTCCTGCATGTCGTAGTTGCAGTCGACCGGATCACCCATGGAGTTGAGGTCCTCGCACGTCGCGACCCGGCCGTAGTCGGTCTCGGCGACTGTCTTGATCCACATGCCGTCCTTGTTGGTGTCGTGCGCGAACAGGTGGTCGCCGATCGCTTCGAAGCAACCGGAGCCGCGTTCCTCCCCTTCGTAGGTGATCGTCTGGCACCACTTGGTCTGCTCCGGTGTCGCTGGCGCGGCCTCCTGGTCGCCGCCCGGCTCGGTCTGCTCCGACACCGGCTCCTCGACGGCACTGGTCGGCGCGACGGAATCGAACGGGTCGTTCGACGGCGGCGCCTGCACCGGGATCGCCCGGCCCGGCTCGGTCCGCATCGTGCTGGCGAAGGCGATCGCCCCGGCGAGCACGGCGAGCACACCCGCTCCTGCGGCCACGTACGGCCAGCGGGCAGTGCGGCGTGGCGGGGCGGACACCGGGACGTACTCGCTCGGAACAGCGGTCACGCTGGTCAGCGCCTGGCGGGCGGCGCGAGCAAGCTCGCCGGCGCTGGCGTAGCGGTCGGACGGTTTCTTCGCCATGCCGCGGGAGACGATGTGGTCGAACTCCCGCGGGAGGTCGCCGCGAGCGGCCGTGGGCAGCGGCGGCTGGTGGTTGAGGTGCGCGTTGATCAGCGAAGCCGCCGTCTCACCGGCGAAGGGCTTCGCCCCGGTCAGGCACTGGTAGAGCACGCAGGCCAGCGAGTACACGTCCGCCCGATGATCCACCGGGCCGTCCTCGAAGCGCTCCGGCGCCATGTAGGCCAGGGTGCCCACGGCGTAGCCGGTGGAGGTCAGGCTCCCCGAAGCCCGCAGCGACGCGGCGATGCCGAAGTCGACCAGGTAGGCGAAGCCGCTCTCGGCGACCAGGATGTTGGGCGGCTTGACGTCGCGGTGCACCAGGCCTTCCGCGTGCGCGGCGTCCAGCGCCTGCGCGACCTGCTCCAGGACGGCCACCGCGTCCGCCGGGCGCATCGGGCCGTTGGCCGCCAGCAGCGAACCGACGTCGCCGCCCTCGACCAGCCGCATGTCCAGGTAGAGCCGGCCGTCGATCTCGCCGTAGGCGTGGATCGGGATGACGTGCGGCTCCCGCAACCGGCCGACCGCGTGCGCCTCCCGCTTGAACCGATCGCGGAACTCCTCATCAGAGGCCAGGTTCGCGGCGATCAGCTTGAGGGCGACGACGCGGTCGTGGCGGGTGTCGTAGGCACGCAAGATCTCACCCATGCCGCCCCGTGCGATCAATCCCTCCACGCGGTACGGGCCGAACTGCCACTTCACGGTGCGCAACTCCTCAGACCGACTTTCCAGTCATCCTATTGGGTGACGCGCGGCAAAGCGCACGCCCCAACCCGGCGACCGTTCACCAGCGATTGTCCCGACACGCGAGCACCGGCGGTCAACATTGCGCTACGAATCTGACTCACCTGCTGCATCCGCGGCACCCGGCCTGCTAGAAGAAGTGGATCATGCTCTGACACCCCAGGCTGCGGAAAGGACCGGTCCCCGATGTCGACCGACGCGACGGACGCACGCAAGATCGAGCGCGGCGAGGAGCTGGGCGGATGCCCGGTGAGCCGAGGCAGCGACGGGGCCTGGCTGGTCCGGGGCCACGCCGCCGCGCGCGCCGCGTTGCGCAGCACCGACACCGTCCAGGCCGGGCTCGGAGTGGAGACCGTCGAGAAGATGCCGGCCAAGATCCGGCGCCCGGTGCTCTACCGGGACGGTCCCGAGCACCGCGAGCACCGGCGGCAGACCGCCAAGTACTTCACGCCGCGCCGGGTGGACGAGGCCTACCGGGGCCTCATGGAGCGAGTCGCCGACGAGCAGCTGGCCAAGCTTCGCCACGAAGGCCGGGCGCCGCTGTCGGAGCTGAGCTTCAACCTCGCCATCGACGTGGCGTGCGCGGTGATCGGGCTGACCGAGAGCCGTCCGGGCCTGGCGCAGCGGTTGGAGCGGTTCTTCCCGGAGGAGTTCGGCGAACCGGGTTTCACCAGCCTCAACGGCCTGCACTGGGTGTGGCGGCAGGCCAGGAACTGGTCGGGCATCTTCTTCAACGACGTGCGCCCGGCCGTGCGGGCCCGGCGCGCGCAGCGGCGCGACGACCTGATCTCGCACCTGCTCGATGAGGGCTGCTCGTCGGCCGAGATCCTCGGCGAGTGCATCACCTTCGCCGCCGCGGGCATGGTCACCACCCGGGAGTTCGTCAACCTGGCAGCCTGGCACCTGTTCACCAACAGCGAGCTCCGCGACCGCTACCGCGCCGCCGAAGAGCCCGAGCGGATCGCGATCCTGCACGAGCTACTGCGCCTGGAACCGGTGGTCGGACACCTCAAGCGCCGCACCACCGCACCCGTCGAGCTGCCCGCCGAAGACGGTGAAACCGTCACCGTCCCGGCAGGCGACGTGATCGACGTCCAGGTCAGCGCGACCAACACCGACCAGCGCGCGGTCGGCGACGAGCCCCTCGCGGTGTGCCCGGCCCGCCCCCTCACCGACGCCACGGCCTCGGGGATGTCCTTCGGCGACGGCGCGCACAAGTGCCCGGGCGCGAACGTCGCGATCCTGGAATCCGACATCTTCCTCACCAAGCTCTTCGCCCTGCCGGGAGTCGCCCTGCGCACGCCACCACGCGTCTCCTTCAACGACGCGATCGGCGGCTTCGAACTCCGCGACATGATCGTCGAACTCCGGTAGTCACCGTGTGAAAGCGCCTTCCACCCGACTTCGCAGGTGGAAGGCGCCCTTCGGTTCGTCAGGTGGCGGGGAGGATGCGGCCGGTGACCTCGCCGAAGCCGATTCGGGTGCCGTTGGCGCCGGGCGCGGTAGCCGTGATCGCGACTTCGTCGCCGTCTTCGAGGAACGTGCGCTCCTCTCCACCGATGCTCAGCGGTTCCTTGCCGCCCCAGGTGAGTTCGATGAACGCACCCCGTTGGTCCTTCTCCGGACCGGAGATGGTGCCCGAGGCGTAGAGATCGCCGGTGCGGCTGGTGGCTCCGTTGACCGTCATGTGCGCCAGCATCTGGGCTGGCGACCAGTACATCTCGCGGTAGGGCGGGCGGGAGACCTCGTGACCGTTCCAGGACACCGCGAGTTCGACATCCAGGCCCCACGGTTCGGACTCCTTGAGGTACTGCAGCGGTTCCGGGATCTGCGGCGGGGTTTCCACGCGCGCTTCCTCCAGCGCGAGCAGCGGGACCACCCACGGCGAGATCGAGGTGGCGAAGCTCTTGCCGAGGAACGGGCCCAGCGGCACGTACTCCCACGCCTGGATGTCCCGGGCCGACCAGTCGTTGACCAGCACCGCACCGAACACCTTGGTGCCGAACTCGGCCACCGGCACCGAGGTGCCCAGGTCGGTTCCGGTGCCGACGATGAACCCGAGCTCCGCCTCGATGTCCAGGCGGCGGCACGGGCCGAACGTCGGGGCGTCCTCGCTCGGCGCCTTGCGCTGCCCGCTGGGGCGGACGATGTCCGTGCCTGACACCACGACCGTTCCACCACGTCCGTGGTAGCCGACCGGGAGGTGCTTCCAGTTCGGCATCAGCGGTTCGGAATCCGGGCGGAACAGCCGTCCGAGGTTGGACGCGTGGTGCTCGGATGCGTAGAAGTCGACGTAGTCGGCGACCTCGATCGGCAGGTGCATGCGCACCTCGGCGACCGGGTGCACCGCCTCGTCCGGCACCTCGCCCGAGACCAGTTCGGTGATCTGCTGCCGCACCTGCACCCAGCGGTCGTGGCCCTGAGCCATGAACGCGTTCAGCGTCGGCTGCGCGAAGACCTCGTCGTCCAGCGCCGCCGCCAGGTCCACGACGGAATCGCCGACGCGGACGCCGACGCGGACGCCGACGCGCGGTTCGGTTCCGGGCGTGGAGAAGACGCCGTAGGGCAGGTTGGTGAGCCCGAACAGCGAGCCGTCCGGAATGTCGATCACGAGTTGGTTCCTCCTCCGCTGAGCACCTCGGCCGGGACCAGGCCGAGGTCGACCAGTTCTACCAGGGGTTCGCCGATGCTGCAGGTGCCGAAGGACAGGAAGCGGTCGCGCGCCGCCACGACCCGCACCCGGTCCAGATCCGCCACCCGCTTGGCGATCTTCTGTGCGTCCCGCTCGGCGAGCACGCCGGCGATCTCCACCTCGTCGGCGAAGTCCACCGCCGCGTCCGTGGCCAGCAGCAGGTTCAGGTAGCCGTGCTGCTCGAAACCCGTTGTCGGGTCGGTGTTGCGGATCGCGTGGTGCAAGCCCGCGGTGGCCTTGAACGGCACTCCGGCGTCGACCACCGCGCGGATCGCGGCGGCCAGCTCGGCATCGTCGGGGTAAAGCTCGGCTTTGACGCCGCCGGTGCGGAACTTCGCCTGGTATCGGGTCGAAGCGCAGGTCGCGATGACCTCCGGGCGGCGCTCGTCGCGAGGCACCTCCACGAACACCGCCACGTCCTCGTCGACGCCCACCGCGTCGAGAGCCGCGAAGAACTCCTTCGGCTCCTGCCCGGCCGGAACCGCGACTTCCAGCGCCCGCAGCCGAACCGGCAGGGATTCCACCGCCGCGAGCGCGGCCGGCAACTGCGCCGGACCTTTCGGGGCGGTGACGGAAAGTTCGAGCTGTTGGTCGGGCCAGATCAGCCCGGGGAGCTCGTCCAACGCTGGCGCGGCCAGCACGAGCGGACCGACCAGGGCTGCGTACGGCGACTGGGTGTGCCGGAGGTGCGCGGCGACGGCGTCGGGCAGCGGCGCGCGACCGGGCGGGAAGACCGCCGCGTCATCGCACAGCCCCTTGGCGAACTCCGGGATGCTCACTGCTTCGGCCCCCGTCCCGCCCAGGTCCAGGCATAACCGGGGTCTTCAGCGGCCCGGCCGCCCTCGCCGAGCTCCAGCGGGCGAAAGGTGTCGACCATGACCGCCAGCTCGTCGAAGAACTCCACGCCGATGCTGCCCTCGGTGGCGCCCGGCTGCGGGCCGTGCGAGTGCCCGCCCGGGTGCAGCGAGATCGAGCCCTGACCGATGCCGGACCCCTTGCGCGCCTCGTAGTTCCCACCGCAGTAGAACATCACTTCGTCGGAGTCCACGTTGGAGTGGTAGTAGGGCACCGGGATGGACAGCGGGTGGTAGTCCACCTTGCGCGGCACGAAGTTGCACACCACGAAGTTGTTGCCCTCGAACACCTGGTGCACCGGCGGCGGTTGGTGCACGCGGCCGGTGATCGGCTCGAAGTCGGCGATGTTGAAGGTGTGCGGGTACAGGCAGCCGTCCCAGCCGACCACGTCGAAGGGGTGCTCCGGGTAGACGAACCGGGTGCCCACGATGCCCCGGCTGCCGCGGTGCTTGACCAGCACCTCCACGTCGGTGCCCTCGGCCAGCAGCGGTTCGGTCGGACCGTGCAGGTCGCGCTCGCAGTACGGCGAGTGCTCCAGCAGCTGGCCGAACTTCGACAGGTAGCGGCGCGGCGGGGTGATGTGCGAGTTCGCCTCGATGCAGTACGCGCGCACCGGTTCGTCGCCCTTCGGCACCCAGCGGTGGGTGGTCGCGCGCGGCAGGAGCACGTAGTCGCCCTGCCGGAACGGCAGCGCGCCGAACACCGTTTCGACCACGCCTTCACCGGATTCGACGTAGACGCACTCGTCGCCGATCCCGTTGCGGTACAGCGGGGAGGTCTCGCCCGCGACGACGTAGGAGATCCGCACGTCGGCGTTGCCCAGGACCAGCCGCCGACCGGTGACCACGTCGTGGCGCTTCCACTCCTGCCCGCCGAACAGGTCGTGCAGCTTCAGGTGCCGCGGGCGCAGCGGGTGGTTCGGTTCGGTCTCCAGGTCCGGCAGCTCCCAGACCGTGGAGTCCACCAGCGCCGAGGGCAGGTTGCGGTGGTACAGCAGCGAGGAGTCGCTGGAGAAGCCCTCCTCCCCCATCAGCTCCTCGTAGTACAAGCCGCCGTCGGGCCTGCGGTGCTGGGTGTGCCGTTTCGGCGGAACATCGCCGACCTGCCGGTAGTACGCCATCGACCTCGCCTCCTCGCAGCGCCCCAGGGCCTCAACGCCCCGACGCAGTTGGTCAATGTATTAACTATCTCGACGCTCCGCAACAGCCGACCGACCCACGAGCTACGCGAAATCGCGGTCCCACCCACAGGCCGGGTGAACCGGACGGTCAGTTGCGGCCGCGGATGTCGAACTGGTCGCGGTTGGTGATCAGCTTGTCGAGCAGCATGACCAGGATGCGCTGCTCGGCCTCGGTGAGCACGCTGGTCCACTCGTGCTCGCGCTCGTTCTGAGCCCGGAACACCTCGAGCATCTCCTGCTGGCCGCGCTCGGTCAGCGACAGCAGCACTGAACGGCCGTCGTGCTCGCCCGGCGTGCGCTCCAGCATGCCGTCGCCCACCAAGGTCTTGGTCAGGTTCGAGACCGCGGCGCGACTCATCCCGGTCAGCTCGGCGGCTTTCTTCGCCTCCAGCGGTCCAGCCAGCCAGGTGACGAACAGCAGCCGGAAGCCCGACCAGGAGCGGCCGCGCGGGCGGTGCACAGCCGCTTCCAGGTCGTAGGTGACGATGTTGGACGCCCGGTTGAGGGCCAGCAGCACCTCGGTGGCCAGCTGGTGCTGGAAGCCGTACTCCTCGGACAACCGGTGGTTGGCCAGTTCGACGAAGGACCAGAAGTCCAGCTCGTCCGCCGCCATCACGCCTCCCAAACAGAAGATAGTCAATTCATTAACTATCTCAGGTGAGGACGCGGGCCACCAACTGACCCAGTTCTCTCTTCTCAACCCCACGCCTCATGCAGTCCATTTCGGACATCGGCGGGGTGCGCCCGATGGGCGCTGACGCTTACAGCAGTACCGCGCGGATCTCCAGCCAAGCCGCTTTGAGCAACAGGCGGGTCGTGCTCGGTTGCCGCCACGATGTTCGCATCGACGGCTGCGGGTGTTGGCGCACGTGAAACCTTCCGTTTGCTGGGTCGAACGCGTTCGACCCGTTCCCCGACGCCTGGCAAGACGCCGTTGTCCCGCCAGGCCGCACCCGGCCGGGAACGCGTCCCGTCCGATCGGTGCGACCGCCACCTTGCCCGCTACCGGCCGGTCGGGCAAGGAAGTTTTCGCGAGGCCCTCCAGCCGGGTGCGGTCTTGCTTCGCCGCGCACCGCCGAGGCATGCTCGACTGCACGTCGAAAGCCTCTACTGGTGCTCGACGAGCGCGGCCCGGCGCATCAGGAACACCACGCATCCGATCGCGATCGCTGCGGCGCAGCTCAGGAGCACGCTCGCGATGTGCAGACCGGAGGTGAACGCTGTTCCGGTGAGCTGTCCACCGCCAACCCCGGCCAGCACCGCCCCGACCGCTGCGAGCGCGATCGTCTCGGTGACCAACCGAGCGGTGTTGAAAGTGCCCGACGCCGCACCCACCTGCTCAGGCGGCACGCTACCGATCGCCAGGCCGTCGAGAATCCCGTTGGACAGCCCGACCCCGGCGCCGATCAGCACGAACGGCACCAGCAGGTGCAGCGGGGTGCTGTCCGGACCGATGGTCACCAGCGTCAGCGCGCCGATCCCGCTCAGCGCCACGGTGCCGACGACCACCGACATCGGGGGCAGCCACCGGGACACCACCGCTCCCACGGTCGGCAGGAACACCGTCGGCAGGGTCAGCATCAGCAACCAGATCCCGGCCTGCGCGGCCGACAGCCCGACGACCGCGATCAGGTACGTCGGCAGGTACACCACCAGCGGGACCAGCACACCCATGTGCGCCCCGGCAGCCACGGCCAGCGTCAGGAACCGCCTGTTGACCAGCAGATCGAGCTGGAACAGCGGGTCCGGTCGACGCCGTTCAACGGCGACGAGAGCAGCCCCGAGCCCGAGCGCGGCGACGAACCCACCGACTACGAGCAGGTTTCCGAAGCCCAGCGCGGGTCCTTCGTCGAGCGCGAAGATCAGCAGGAACAGCGCCGAGGTGAACAGCGCCGCCCCTGGCCAGTCGATGCCGCGCCCCGGTTCTCCGGGCAACGCCGGAAGTGCAGGCACCAGCAGCAGGACCAGCCCAGCGATCAGCGCCGGTACGGCGAAGACCGCCCGCCAGCCCAGGGTCTCGACCAGCACACCGCCGACGGTGGGCCCGAACGCCAGTCCGACGCCGAGCACCGTCCCCAGCAGTCCGAACGCCCGACTCCTCGCCGCCCCTTGGAAGATCGCGGCGAGCATCGACGAACCGCCCGTCGTCGCTGCAGCGGCGCCAACACCGCCCAACGCGCGGACGAGGTCGAGCACCAGCACGTCATCGGCCAGCGCGCTCATCGCGCTGCTGGCGCAGAACAGCGCCAGGCCTGCGGCGTAGATCCGCCTGCGGCCGAGCACGTCGGCCAGCGAACCGGTGAACACCAGGAAACTGGCGAAGCAGGCGTTGTAGCCGTTGACCACCCACTGGGTCGCAGCGAGCCCGGCATCCAGATCCTCGCGGATGCCGGACAGCGCCAAGGACGCCCCGGTGATCGTCAGCGGAAAGGTCAGCGACGACAGCAGAACCGCCGTCAGCACCAGCACGTACCTCTTCGGCACGCTCACCATCACTCCTCGTTTCGAAAGCAGGGAAGCGTGAGCACGTCGAAGGCACCGAGGTCAGGCAGCACGAGATGCCGCGCTAGCGCGGTGGGAACCGAGGGTGCAGGGCTCGACCGAACGGGAGCCGACGTGGTCACGACAGCGGAAAACGGCCCTCCGCCCGGCGAAACCGCCTCATCGGAGGGCGAGCCCACACCTAGGAGCTCTTGACCACGAGTCGAGTGTAGGGCAGCCGCCGCACCTGTTGGCAGCTGGCTCGGCGACTGCCTAGTGTTGGTCGCCGGGAGGTGCGCATGACCGACCAATCGACGCCGCAGGTGTTCACCCGGGTGCTGCCGCTGCTGAAGTCCGCTCCGGAGGAGCCGGATTTCGAAGCCGGTTACCTGGATCTGCTCGGCGGTCATCCCGAGGAGCCGTCCGGGCCGATCCAGTCGTTCTGGGAGTCCGGCCTCGGCTCGAGCTGCTACGACCACGTGCAGTCGTTCGCCCGCCGGGTGTCCCCGGCCTGTTACCGGCTGCCCACTCGAACCCGCCCGCCGCTGGGCGGCCGGGTGCTCGACATCGGTTGCGGGCCGGGCAACGTCACCGCCGCGCTGGGGCGCCAGGTCGGCCAGACCGGGCTCGCCATCGGCCTGGACGTCTCCCGTCCCATGCTGGCGCGGGCGGCCCGCACCGAAACGTCCGACAACGTCGGATTCATCCGCGCCGACGCGCGCGACCTGCCGTTCCCGGACGGCACCTTCGACCTGGTCACCAGCCTGGCCGCGCTGCAGCTGATCCCGTCACCCGACGACGTCCTGGCCGCGGCGTGCCGCGCGCTCGCCCCCGGTGGCTGGCTGGCGGTCATGGTTCCGACGCCGCGCGACGGCCTCCTGCACCAGGCTGCGCGGCTAATCGGCGACCGCGCCGGGCTGACCTTCTTCGGGCCGGACGACGTCGCCGAGCAGCTGGACTCCTGCGGGATGCGCACCGTGCACACTCACCGGGCCGGCCCGGTGCTCTGGATCAGCTCCCAGCGATCTTTCTAGGTCTGGCGGAGGTTGGGGCGGGCCTTGGCCAGGTAGTCGTCGATGGCGTCGAGGTTGTCCGCCAGCGATTCCATCCGCTCCTCGACCTTCGCCCGCTCCCGCTCCAGGTTGGCCAGCATCTCGGGGGCGACGATGCGCATGTGGATCGCGCCCGGCTTCTCCAGGCACGGCAGGATGTCGCGGATGATCCGGGTAGGGATCCCGGAATCCAGCAGACCGCGGATCTTGTGCACCCGATCCACCGAGCCGTCCCCGTAGTCGCGGTGCCCGAGCTCATCGCGCGCCGGACGGATCAGGTCCTGCTCCTCTTAGAAGCGCAGCAACCGCACGGACACCCCAGTTCGCGTCGGCGAGGGTCGCGGGGCGTGATGCGGACTTGGCGCAGTCGCTGACCATCACCGTCTGGAACATCGCCATCGCGGCGGGCGTATCTGGGCGGCGCGGCTCTCGACCTCGCGGGCAACGCGACGCCGCTCCCCTGGCTGGCAGCATTCGGGATCTCAATTCAGCGGCGCGCATTCCGGGACAGTTGAGCCTCAGCCCTCGAGCGCGCCGTACTGCTCGATCAGCCGGTGCAACACGGCGCGCGCGTCGGGGCCTTCGAGCGAAGCCGACAACAGCACGTCGAAAAGCCGGCGGAAGCGGGCCAGGTCGTCGGGGTCGGTCACGGTCATCTCCGTGTTCACCGTTTCCACCAGGGCCATGTCGTCGATGATGACGAAACCGTGCTGCGGCACCGCGGTCAGCTGCACGTCCATCGGCAGCACCGCCAGCCGCAGCGTCGACATCCCGGCCAAGGCCAGCAACCGGTCGAGCTGCCCCACCATCACCTGTGGCGGGGCGATCGGGTGCCGCAAACCTGCTTCCGAGCACACGATCTGCACTTCGGTCCGCGGTCGGTAGAGGACTTCCTGCCGGGCCATCCGCCGCTCGACCGACTCGGCGATGTCCAGCTGGTTCTGGTGCAGCACGGCGACCGCTTCGAACATGTACCGGGCGTATTCGGCGGTCTGCGCCAGACCGGGCACCATCGCGATCTCGAACAGCCGGATGCGCTCGGCGTCGTGCTCGAGCTGTTTGCCGTACTCCTGCCGGGCGCTGTTTCCGGTGCGCAGCTGGCGCTTCCAGCTCGCCGCTTCGAGCCGGATCTCACGCAGCTCCTGCCGCAGCTCGGACTCAACCGGCTCGCCCGCGCCGGTCAACCGGCAGTAGACCACCACGTCGGAATCGGCGACGGACTGGTTCGCGGTTTCCATCCGCGAGACCTTCGACGGCGTCCATCCGGCCAGCTGCGCGAGCTGTTTGCCGGACAGCCCGGCTTCCACGCGTAATCGCCGCAATGCGTCGCCGAATGCGAGGCGGCGGGTGTCGAAGTCGCTCACCGGCGCCTCCCGAGCAGATCGTGCCGGTAGGCCAGCAGCGGAACCGCGTGCTTGCGCGCGATTCCACACCAGTTCCGGTACCGGTTCACCTCCCCCGGGCTGGCGATGATCTCGGTACCAGCGAACCGCTGGTCCTCGAAGTGCATCAGCGCAACCCGCGCCTCGTCGAAGAGCCAGAAGTCGTGGGTGGGCAGGCCCAGCGCCCGCGCCCGGGATTCGGGGAGCACCCGGACGTCCTCGCCCGCGGCGACGTTGGCCGGACCGACGTCGAGCTGCCATAACTGGTATTCCGTTGGCGGCTCCTGGAAAACGCGCACCCGGGCGAACAACCGTCCCGCCCGGGTCGCCGCCGCCACCTGGTCCAGCCAGGGGCGCAACCAAGCCAGATCGTCGGATTCACCGGCTCGCCAGCGCCGCCAGGGTTCGGCCTCGGCCGGCTGGCGGTAGGTGCCCTGGCACTCCCACCGCCACGCCCGATGCCGGAACGAGCGCAGCAGTTCTTCGAACTGCGCGCCCGGTAAGACCCAGGAACTCACGGTGCCGCCTTCGGCACGAAGACGTCGAGCAAAGCGGCTGGTACCTCCACCGCCGTCTCGTGGTCGGGCAGGCCGCGTTCGCGCAGCGCGGCCAGCGCTTCCGGATCGGTGACCTTGTAGCCCTGAACGACGTAGGTGCCCTGGTCGGTGCTGTACAGCGTGGGGCAGGTACCCGCGTGGGACGTCGTCCCCCAGAAGGTCAACTTCACCTGGTCCTCCTCGTTCGGAAGATTCATGCATCGTCCGTGCAATACGTGCATTCGGTCAAGGCTCGGGGCGCGGCGCAACTCGGACAGCCGATCCGGGTGACGCGACCTGCTGGGCCGTTCGGTTGGCGATTGCGCGGATTGCTTGATGTGCGGGGGCGATCGTTCCCATACTGGCGACAACGGGGGCGACAGGAGACTGAGAGGCGGGCGAGCACGTGAGCATCAACTGGTTCCCGGTGGTCACGATCCCCCTCCCGCTCGCCTCTCACCTGCCCCCTGCCACGACGACTTCCCCGGGAGCAGTGGCGTGATCGGACTGCAGCAGACCGAGCGGCACTACTGGTTGCCCGCACCGGATCCGGAGACGGGCGTCTTCGAGCGGCACGCCTTCCACGGCCGACGCTGGGAGGGCCAACCGGTGGAAATCGCCACGTGCGGCGCTGAAGTGGCGATGGCCGTGCCCGGCGAGATGGACTGGCGAACGGCACCGACTTGCATGCGGTGCAACGACTTCCTGAAGAACCGGCGGACCGCACCTTGACGCCGATCGCGAACCTCCGGCCCGGTGTTGAACCCCGACTCGCACCGGGCCGGACCTTCAATATTCCACAGTGGACATCAGTGGCGAGCGTGGCACTTCCGGGCGAGCGACAAACCAGCGCGAGGGCCGGAAACTGGCTCTGCTGGCGCAGTTCGTCCAGCCCCTGGAAGGGAGTTCGATGCGCCGCGGCCGGTTGCCGACTTTCGGCGTTGAAGAGGAATCCCTGCTGCTGAACCCGAAACCCGGCCATCCTTCGACTCGCGCCCCGAATATCCTGCACCAGTTCCCCGATCGCGCTTTCACCGCCGAGCTGGCCACATTCCAGATGGAGGCCAACACCCCGGCGTGCCGCAGCTCCGACGACGCTGATCATGGGTAAATTGTTCTTTACGCGTTGGACCAGGTGGACTCGACGTTGTCAAGGACTCCACTACCATCTGGAGCCATGAAAACGCGCCTGCCGCTGATCGGTGAGCCGTTGGCCGTCGACCTGGTCAACACCAGGACGATCACCCCGGACGGCCCGGTCGACTTCATGGGCACGCCGGCGGAGCTGTGGGAGTGGCTGACCCGCCAGGCGGACCGGATGACGACGCCCACCCAGTCGGAGCGCACTTCGCTCAGCGAAGCCGATTTGACGGCCGTGCACGAGGTGCGCGAGCACACCACGCGAGCGCTCTCCCAGATCCGGCTCGGAAAGCGTCCACCGGCGGACACGCTCCGCGGGCTCAACGACGCCCAGCGGGCGGCACCGGGGATCCGGAAGCTCAGCTGGCGCAGCGGTTCGCTGGTCGGCACCGTCGAACGCCCTGGAAATCTGGGCGTGCGAGTGGCCGCCGGCCTGGCCGAGGCCGCCGCCGAGCTGCTCACCGACCCGATCATCGAAGCGCTCCGCGAATGCGAAGAGCAGAACTGCGTGATGCTCTTCATCGCGACCAACCCCCGCCGCCGCTGGTGCTCACCTGCGATCTGCGGCAACCGAGTCCGCGTCGCCCGTTACTACCAACGCCACAAGGCAGACATCTGATCTGCCCGAAGCGATTCACTCCGGCGCGAACGCGCGTGGGAAAGTTCCAACCGCAGCTGCGGCGACGGCATGCAGCTCTTCGCCAGGGACATCCCGCGTGCCGAAGCGGGCTCGCGCTTCCATCGGCCCCGTGAGCAGAGCGGTGAACTGCTCGGCAGGCTGCGCGAGCAGCTGGCGCGGAAGTACATCGGCAAGAGCAGGGAGCAGCACATCACCGACACGCCCGCGGCCGGGGCCGATCGCGGTCCGGTGACAGCAGTCCGCATCACACTGCGAAAGGTCGTCAGCCGCCTGTGACTCGTCCGGTCGGCCGTTAGGCTGCCCCGAGCCGTCACGACCGGGGGGAGCCGATGTACACCAGCGCTACCACCGGTTTCGACGGTGCGACCACCGTCCGGCTCCCCCGCCCGGCCCCGCCATTCGCCCGGACTCGGGTCCTGGTGCTCGCTGCACTGGTCGCGGCGCTGCTGGTGGTGTTGGCGCCGCGCTACGACCTCGTCACCGATGAGCTCTACTTCCTGGCCGCCGGGAAGTTCCACCTGGCCTGGGGCTACATGGACCAGCAGCCGCTGGTACCGCTCCTGTCCGCGTTCCTGGACACCGCGTTTCCCGGTTCGCTGGTGGCGTTCCGGCTGCCCGCGGCGCTGGTGACCGGGCTCGGGGTGGTGGTCACGGCGCTGGTCGCGCGCGAGTTCGGCGGCAACAGCAAGGCCCAGGTGCTGGCCGCGGCGGCGTACTCGCTCTCACCGTGGCTGCTGGTCAACGGCCATTGGCTCACCGCATCCACGATGGAACCGTTGCAGTGGACGGCGATGATCTGGCTGCTGGTGCGATGGATTCGGCTGCACGGCCACGGTGTTCAACAGGATCGTCTGCTCATCGGCATCGGGTTGATCGCGGCCCTCGCCGTGCAGACCAAGTTCCAGGTGGTGGTCCTGTGCGCGGCGCTGCTGCTGAGCATCGCGATCACCGGTCCGCGGGCGGTGTTGGCTCGTCCTTCGCTGTGGGTGGCTGTCGCGATTCCCGTGGTGACCGCTGTTCCCACGCTGTGGTGGCAGGCCGCCAACGGCTGGCCCGCGCTGGAGATGGGCACCGCGGTCAACGAGGAGAACGACCGGCTCCTGCTCGTCCCGACCACGCTGTTCTACGCCGGGATCGTGGTCGGCGCGGTGTTGTGCTGCTACGGCCTGGCCGTGCTGCTGCGCTCCCCTTCCTTGCAGACGTACCGGTTCCTGGGCTGGACGACCTTGGCCGTTCTGGTGTTCTTCCTGGTCACCGGTGGGCGGCCGAACTACGTGGCGGGGCTGTTCGGAGTTCTGTTCGCCGCGGCTGCGGTCGGATTGCAGTACCGCAGCGGCAAGCTGTTGTGGCCCGCTTGCGCGATCTCGGCAGTGCTGCCGCTGGCGATGTTGCCGGTCTACCCGCTGGATGTGCTGGCCCGGCACCCTGAGATCCCCAACTACCCGCGGCTCTACGAGACCGGCTGGCCGGAGCTCACCGATGCGGTCAACCGCGCCTACCAGGCGCTACCACCCGAGCAGCAGCGCCGCGCGGTCATCGTCGCCGAGACCTACTACCTGGCAGGCGCGCTCGACGTGCGAGGCCGCGCGGCCGGTCTGCCTCGCGTCTACAGCCCGCATCGCGGTTACTGGTTCTTCGGCACCCCGCCCGCAGACGGCGATGTCGTGCTCTACATCGGCAAGCGGTCGCTGTCCGACCACTTCGGACGGTCGCAGCAGCTCGGGACCGTGGAGTCGGACCTGGTGAACATGGCTCGCGGCAACGAGATCACGCTCTACCAGGAGCCGAAGCAGCCGTGGCCCGTGCTCTGGCCACGGCTGCGCACCCTCTGACCGGTCAGCGCGGCGGCCAGGGACCTCCGGGACGCTGCCCGTTCGGTCCCGGAGGCTGCTGCGGCGGCGGCATCGGTGGGCGCTGACCAGCAGGCGGCTGAGGCGGTTGCTGCCCCATCGGCGGCTGGGGCGGACGCTGTCCAGCCGGAGGCTGCGGCGGGCGCGGTCCGACCGGCTGCTGCGGCCCCGGAGCCTGGGGCGGACGGGGCGGCTGCCGGCGTTGCCCGGCGGGCGGTGTCGGCGGCCGCTGCTGGTAGGTCGGCAGCTGCCCCAACTGTGCTGGCAGCGCGAAGAACCCGGACTGCTCCTGGCGCGGCGCCCACGGCGGCGGAGGCGCCTGCTGCGGCATTCGCCGGAAGAAGGCGTCGCGGGCCATCCGCATCAGCGACAGGATGGCCTCCCGCCGCTGGAAGAACTTGTCCGGCGGGATGGTCAACCGCTCGGCCTGCGCGTGCAGGAGCGCCAGCTCGGTCGCCGCCAGCTGGTAGTCACCCATGGCCCGAACCCCGACGGTGCCGGCTTGCCCTCGCGCCCAGCGCCGCGCCTGCTTGCGCCCGCTCATCTTCCCCAGCATCTGGAGGTCGTTGGGTTGCACCAGCCCGCTCGGGATGTAGGCGGGCAGGTACTTGCCGATCATGTGCACCAGCCGCTTGCGGTCCCTGATCACCACGACGATCAGGATGATCAGCACCGCCAGTTCCGCCAGGTAGGCGAACGCCAGGCCGCCGAAGCCGAACTGGGTGCTGCCGTTCCACAGCGCGTGCAGGAACACCGCGCCGATCCAGCCGCCGATCACGGCCAGGACGCGCCCCGAGCCGCGGTGTGTGGCGGCGTAGGCGACGCCGAGCCCGGTCATCGAGGTGAAGATCGGGTGGCACAGCGGCGAGAACACCCCTCGGAGCACCACCACGAACAGCAGCGCGCCGTCGTCCATGCCCCGCATGTAGTAGAGGACGTTCTCCACCATCGCGAAGCCCAGCCCGCACATGGCGGCGTAGACGATCCCGTCGATGGGGCCGTCGATCTCGTCCCGCCGCGCCCACAGCAGGTAGAGCAGCAGTCCGCCCTTGAAGCTCTCCTCGACGATCGGGGCCACGATCGACGTGGTGGACGCGTCCGCGGCCTCCTCGCCCAGCATCGGGATCAGCAGCACCCCGGTCACGGAGTTCACGATCAGGGCGCCGACGATGGCCACCCCCGCGCCCCAGCCGAACGACAGCACCAGGTTGATCCGGGGCTCCGGTTCCAACCGGTCCATGAGCAGGACCAACGCGACCAGCACGATCGCGGTGGGCAGCGCCAGCAGCAGGCCGACCGCGGTGTTGATCGGTCCGCCCTCAACGAAGAAGTAGTAGAGCAGCGCCAGCAGCAGGCAGAAACCGGAGATCACCAGGCCGACGATCAACGGCACCGGTGTTCGGTTCGAGCTGTGTCCATCCAGGACGGATTGGGGCTTGAGCAAGGGCATGCGGGTGAGGGTATGAGATCAACTCCGGCCGCATCCGGCTATTCGAGCCATTCGGCGGCCGGATCACCCGGACACCACCACTAATGTCCGATTCGCGAAATCAGCCCGGGTCCGGTTTTGATCTCTTGTCTTTGAAGCGGCGCAGCCGCTTAGCCCACCCTCGACGCTTGCACCGCCGCGGGTTCTCAGCGTTCGCCTGGCGAGGACGGCCCTGACGCCGTGTATCGGCATCCATAAATCAGGGCACCCGCAGACCAGTCGGACGCTGAGGTTCCGCCACTTGCACCGCTAAAGGAAAATGACCACCGGAACAGAAACTCAGACCGGCGGGCGCAGGCCCGCGAGGATGCCGTCGCCGCCGCACTGGGGGCAGCCTCGCCACTCCGCCAGCGTCATGCCGGTCATCAGGTCTTCGGTCGCCTGGATCATGTACAGGCGGGGGTCGCTGACCTTCTTGAATCCCCCGCACGTGAAGCAAATCGCGTTCGGTCCACCGGCGAACACCGGCGGCTGGCCCTGGTCGGTCATGCCTTGATCCTCACCTCGGCGGCCAGCGGTGGGGCTGGCGGCCCGGTGTCGTCCGGCAGTGCCGACAGCGCGTCCAACCCATGACGGTGTAGACCTCGCCGTCCGCCGAGACGAACCCGCGCGGAACCCGGACCTGCCCCCGGCCCTTGCAGCCCCGGCAGATACCACCCGGTTCGGACTCAGCGGTCACGTCCGTCCCCCGAATTCACGAACCGGGCATGTCACGGCCCATCTTATCGACCGCGAGCCCCGATCGGTCCGACGGCCCCGATCAGGCCTGGTCGATCAGGTCGACCTCTTCGCGGAGGAGGCTGTAGAGGACGCAGTCGCGCCAGCGGCCGTTGCGGTAGGTGTAGGCGCGCAGGACGCCTTCCCTGATGAAGCCGATCTTCTCCAGGGCTCGCTGCTCGGCGGCGTTGGCCAGCTCGGTGCCGGCTTGGAGGCGGTTGACCTGCGTGTGCGCGAACAGGTACTGGACCAGCAGACGCTGCGCCTCGGTGCCGTAGCCGCGTCCCCGCGAGTCGGGTTGCAGGTTGACGCCGATGTCGAAGCAGTGCGACGACGGTCCGGTCTCGACGCGGTGCCAGGACACGAAGCCGACCAGCTCATCCTCGACGATCGCCAGCAGCACGCCTTGCTCGTCGCCGAGCAGACCGGATTCCTCCCAGCGCTTGGTCATCCGGTCCGGCTTCTGCCAGCCCCACCAGTTGTACGGGGCGGTGGTCTCCGGCTCGTTGATCAGCCACTCCAGCTCCGCCAGGTCGTCTTCCCGAACCGGTCGCAATGACACATCTCCCACGTCAGGGAGCCTAGCCAGCGGTCCGACGATTCCCACAGGTCCGCAAGCACCAACACGGGTTCGGGGAGCCCTCCGGCGGAGCGCTCCCCGAACCCGGGGAAGGTCAGGTGCTCTGCGGGAATCCGAGGTCGACGCCGCCGTGGGAGGGGTCCGGCCAGCGCGTGGTGACCACCTTGGTGCGGGTGTAGAACTGGATGCCGTCCGGGCCGTAGGCGTGCGCGTCGCCGAACAGCGAGTCCTTCCAACCGCCGAAGGAGTAGTACGAGACCGGCACCGGGATCGGGACGTTCACCCCGACCATGCCGACCTCGACCTCCTCGCAGTACTGCCGCGCCGCCCCGCCGCTCTCGGTGAAGATCGCGGTGCCGTTGCCGTACGGGTTGTCGTTGAGCACCTCGATCGCGGCGTCGTAGCTGGGCACCCGCAGCACCGAGAGCACCGGGCCGAAGATCTCGTCGGTGTAGATCGACATGTCGGTGCCGACGTGGTCGAACAGCGTCGGGCCGAACCAGAAGCCGTCGCTGGCGCCGTCGACCTGGATCCCCCGGCCGTCCACCACCAGTTCCGCCCCTGCGGAGACACCGGCGTCCACATAGGACGAGACCCGGTCGCGGTGCGCGGCGGTGACCAGCGGTCCCATGTCGCAGCCGCGGCGGCCGTCGCCGACGTTGAGCTTGGCCATCCGCTCGGCGATCTTGGCGACCAGCTCGTCGCCGATGGGATCGACCGCGACGACCGCGGAGATCGCCATGCACCGCTCCCCCGCCGAACCGAAGCCGGCCGACACCGCGGCGTCGGCGGCCAGGTCCAGGTCGGCGTCGGGCAGCACAACCATGTGGTTCTTGGCGCCGCCGAGGGCCTGCACCCGCTTGCCGTTGCCGGTGCCGGTCTCGTAGACGTAGCGCGCCACCGGGGTCGAGCCGACGAAGGACACCGCCTTGACCGTCGGGTTCGCCAGCAGGGCGTCGACCGCGACCTTGTCGCCGTGCACGACGTTGAGCACGCCGTCGGGCAGGCCCGCTTCCTGCCACAGCTGGGCGATGAAGTTGGCCGCCGACGGGTCCTTCTCGCTGGGCTTGAGCACCACGGCATTGCCGCAGGCGATCGCGTTGGGCACGAACCACAGCGGCACCATGGCCGGGAAGTTGAACGGCGAGATCACCCCGACGACGCCGACCGCCTGACGCACCGAGTGCACGTCGACGCTGGTCGAGGCGTTCTCCGAGAAGCCGCCCCGCAGCAGGTTGGGGATGCCGCACACGTACTCGACGTTCTCCAGGCCGCGCTGCACCTCGCCCGCGGCGTCGGAGAGCACCTTGCCGTGCTCGGCGGTGATGATCTCGGCCAGCTCGGACTTGCGCTCGTTGAGCAGTTCCCGGAAGGCGAACAGCACGTTCGACCGCTTCGCCAGCGAGGTGCGCCGCCACTCCTTCAGCGCCTCGGCGGCCTTGGTCACCGCAACGTCCACATCGGACTCGGCCGCGAACGCGACCTGCTTGGTCACCGCACCGGTGGCGGGGTCGAACACCTCACCGGTGCGCTGTGGGGTCGTGTGGTCGAACTTGCCGGCGATCCAGTGCCTGATCAGTTCTGTCATCGGTTGAGCTCCTGCTCGGCCAACGAGGTGGTCTCGGTGAGGACTTGCAGCGCCTGGTCCGCTTCATCCTCGGTCAGGGTCATCGGCGGTGCCAGGCGCAGGACGTTGCCGTACAACCCGCCCTTGCCTAGCAACAGTCCGCGCTGCTTCGCCAGTTCCATCACCCGCCCGGCGGCCGCAGCGGCAGGCGTGCGGGTGCCGGGTTCGACCAGCTCGACGCCGATCATCAAGCCCTTGCCGCGCACATCGCCGATCAATCCGCAGGTCTCGGCGTGAGCGCGCAGCCCGTTCAGCAACCGCCCGCCGAGCTTGGCCGCGTTGCCCTGCAAGTCGTTGTCCAGCAAGTACTCCAGCGCAGCGACGGCTCCGCCGGTGGAGATCGGGTTGCCGCCGAAGGTGGAGATCGAGTTGGCGGTCAGGCAGTCCATCAGCTCCGCCTCGGCGACGAGACCACCGATGGCCAGGCCGTTGCCCAGCCCCTTGGCGAAGGTCATCGCCGACGGGGTCACGCCGTGCGCCTGGATGCCCCAGAAGTGCTCACCGGTGCGACCCCAGCCGGTCTGCACCTCGTCGGAGATCAGCAGGATGCCGTACTCGTCGAGCACCTCGGCGAACGCGCCGAACAGCCCGTCCGGCGGAGTGGCGAAACCGCCGACGCCCTGGATCGGCTCGGCGATCATGCAGGCCACGTCTCCGGAGGTGGTGGTCTCGATGACCTCGCGCAAGTCGTCGACGCAAGCCGCGATGTAGTCGGCGTCGGACAGCTCCCGGAACGGACTGCGGTAGCGGTAGCCGCCCTGCACGTAGCTGACCTTGAACGGGGACAGCGCGCTGGCCGACCAGCCGCGGTTGCCGGTGACGCCGAGGGCCCCGAAGCCCCTGCCGTGGTAGGAGTTGCGCAGCGCGAGGACCTGGTGGCTGCGGCGCTGCTGGGTGGCCAGCATCAGCGCGGTCTCGTTGGCTTCGGTGCCGGAGTTGGTGAAGAACACCTTCGGGTTGGTCATCCCGGACAGCTCGCCGATGCGCTCGGCCAGCTCCACCTGCTTGCGGATCAGGTACAGCGTCGAGGTGTGCAGGACGCCGCTGTCGACCTGGCGGCGGATCGCATCGCTGATCTCGGCGATGTCGTAGCCGATGGCGTTGGTCAGGACCCCGGCGAAGAAGTCCAGGTAGGTGTCGCCCGCCGCGTCGGTGACGTGCCGTCCCCGACCGCTGACGATCTCGATGGGTTCGTCGTAGTAGAGGGACAGCCAGCTGGGCATGGCCGCGCGATGGCGGGCCACCAATGATTCCGACATTGCTCCCCGTTCCGTCGTGCCGATGCGGTCAGTCTGGCCCGCCGAACGCGCGGCCAACTACGGACAACCTGTATTGATCTGGCCCGTGTGGCAGTACGGTGTGTGCACCGGGAGGTGCGATGGAGTTGATGTCGCCGGACGTGCTGGCGCTGCCGACCGTGTCAGAGGTGCTCGACCTGCCGGTGCTGCGGCGCGGCAAGCCCCGGGTGATCGCCGGGGCGTCGGGTCTGGACGGCCGGGTGCGGTGGGTGCACGTCGCGGAGATCGCCGACATCGCGGCGTTGCTCAGCGGTGGCGAGCTCGTGCTGACCACCGGCATCGCGCTGCCCGACGAACCCGCCGAGCTGGTCCGCTACGTCGACGAGCTCGCCGCGGCCGGGGCGTGCGGTCTAGTCGTGGAGCTCGTGCGCCGCTG
The DNA here is from genome assembly GCF_053593195.1 of Saccharopolyspora sp. NPDC002376. Taxonomy (NCBI): domain Bacteria; kingdom Bacillati; phylum Actinomycetota; class Actinomycetes; order Pseudonocardiales; family Pseudonocardiaceae; genus Saccharopolyspora; species Saccharopolyspora sp. NPDC002376. The sequence goes on along the minus strand of NZ_JBSFBZ010000053.1, from coordinate 22,376 downwards.
GCGCGACCGGGTGCCGAGCGCGCTCGTCGACGCGGCGCACCGGCACGACCTGCCGCTGGTGACGCTCTCGGAGGAGACCAAGTTCGTCAGCGTCACCGAGGCGGTGGTGGCGCGCATCCGCGATGCCCAGCTGGCCGAACTGCGCGCCACGCACGCGATCCACGAGGCCTTCACCGCCCTGACCACCTCGGGCGCCGAACCGGCGTCCGTGCTGCGCGAGGCCTCACGCATCCTCGAGCGGCCGGTGGTGCTGGAGACGATGGCACACCAGGTGTTGGCCTACGACTCAGCGGGGCAGGATCCGGTCGCACTGCTGTCGGAATGGTCGGAGCGCTCCCGTGCGGTGGTGCAGTCCGGGCGCACCTCCTACGACGTGGACCGGCAGTGGTTGACCACCGTGGTCGGGGCGCGCGGCGACGACTGGGGGCGGCTGGTGGTGCTCGGACCGGAACCCGCGCACCGGCACATGGTGGTGGCGGAGCGGGCGGCGTCGGCGCTCGCGGTGAACCGGTTGGTGACGCGCGATCGGGAGAGCCTGGAGCGGCAGACGCATCGCACGCTGATCACCGAACTCCTCGCGGGCAACGCTGAAACCGCGGACCTGGCTGCTCGCGCGGCCGGAGTCGGAGTGCCGTTGGACGGCCCGCTGGTGGGTATCGCGGTGCGCCCGCGCACCACCACGACTCCGGCACCTGCGCTGGAAACCCAGCAGGCACTGCGAGATCTGGCCGAAGCGACCGCGCTCGCGGCACGCAAGGCCAAGCTGCCGGTGCTGGTCGGGGTGGTCGACGACATCACCGTGCACGCTGTGGTGGTGTTGGCTGGCGTCGACGTCGATGCCGCGCTGCACCGGCTCGCCTCCGACATCCGCCGTTCTGCCGCGTTACCGCTGGTGGTCGCGGTGGGCACCGAGGTGGCGTCGATCTCCTGCGCGCGCCGGACGCTCACCGAAGCCGCGCAGGTCGCCGAAGCCGCGCTGCACGTCGATGACGGCACGCGCGATTTCCACCGGCTCAACGACGTTCGGCTGCGCGGCCTGCTGCACCTGCTGCGCGGCGACGAGCGGCTGACCGCGTTCGCGGAGCGGGAACTTGGTCCCATCCTGGACAACGACCGGCTGCTCGACGCATTGCGCGCGTTGTGCCGCCACGGCGGCAACAAGTCCGCTGCCGCGTCCGCAGCGCACGTGTCCCGCACGGCGTACTACGGGCAGCTCGCCCGCGTCGAGCAGCTGCTCGGAGTCTCCCTCGACAGCCCGGAGTCGTTGGTGTCGCTGCACGTCGCGCTGCTGACCTGGGACCTCCACCGCTGACCGCTACTGCTGAGCGAGCTTCTCACCGATGATGCGCGCACCGTCGGGGAAAGCCCTGGGGTTCGGCCCGGCGTAGTTGATGCGCAGGTGGGGGCCGGTCGGTTCGGCGGGGAACCACTCGTCGCCCGCGGCGATGATGACCCCGGCTGCTTCGCAATCCCGGACCAGCCGCAGCAGATCCGTCGCGTCCGGCAGTCGGACCCACAGGTTCACCCCGCCCTGCGGCACGGCTTCCAGGTGCGCGTCGGGGACGTGCTCCCGCAACGCAGCGACGAGCAGGTCCCGGCGAGCTGCTCTACCGGCCAGCGTTGCGGATCCGGGCCTACCGCGAAGTGCCCATCTCGGAGGGGGCGCCCGCGTTGGCTGCGGTGGTCCGCCGAGCCGTCCGACAGGCCCTGAAGGCCACCAGCAGCGTCGAGGTGGTGCTCGACCTGACCGCCACCGGCAAGGGGCTGGCCCAGGACGTACGGCAGACCCTCCACGTCCCAGATTTCGTGACCGTGTTCGGTCTGGTCGTCGGTGGAGGGCAAGCCGAACCTGGCGGCGCTGGCCAGTGGCACGGCACCACCGCCAGCCGCCCGGAGCTGATCTACGCGATTCAGCAGCTCTCGGCGCTAGGACAGATCCAGCCGGTTGACGACTTCGAGACCAGGCTGAGCCTGTTCCGGCGCAGGCACGAGGGCTAGGCCGCCCGCGACGAAACCGCTTGGAACGAGGACACCACCGACGTCCCCGGCGTGGCGTTCGCAACAGCCATCACCCGGTGGCTGACCTGGCGGCAGTGGGATTGCGCCTGCCTGGATTACGGCTCGCGGGAGCAGAAACTGGCCGCTCACCCGGAGTGCCGCAACGCCACCGGATCGCAGTTCACCTGTTGCTGCCGGGCCTGCCCGCAGTGCGCACGGAAGTGGACGATCCCACCCCAAGGACTCCGCGTTGATCCGCAGTTCTGCGCGTACTGCTTCGCTGAGGGCCTGGCCCCTCCGGAGGGGAACGTCCGCGTGCACACCGCGACGCACCGGCGGATTCCCCGGCCCAACCAACAGCAGCGCACCGCGGATTCGGCCCCGAACCGTGGGCAGCTGGTCCAGGACATGGGCGAGGTGATCGACCAGGCCCAGCGGAGCGCGTTCGGGCCGCAGCGCCGGATCGGTCGCCGCCCCTGGGATTTAGCCGGCGGGTCCACCCCGCCCTCCTCGCAGCAGCTTCCCGACATCGGTACCGAACGCTGGAATTGAAGGAGAACGTACGTGAATTTGCTGGTAGATGGTCAACGGGCTAGTGCGATCGACGGCCTGCACCTGGGCTACGTCGAGAAACTGGCCGGGCACCCGCACCCGGTCGGCTGCTGCGATTGCGGCGGACCCGCTCCCCAGGTGTCGGCGTTAACGACGATCACCCGCCACCAGGACGCGGGTCCCGGCATGGGGGTCTCGGCGTGGCGACGCTGCGCGGACTGCGTGGAGCTGCGACGTCACGGCATCGGTGCGCTGGCCCGCGACGCGCTATCGGTGCACGGTCTCGGACCCGCCGAGAACGCCCCGCTGAGCGCCGTTCGGCCCGCGCTCCAGCGCTACGGCCTGCCGTGGTGGCACCTCCAGGACCTGCCCCGCGAGGAGTTCTCCGCGCCTGTCGAGCGCTGGGATTTCCCGGCCGCTGCGCAGTGGGCAGCGAGGTTCCGCGACCGGGTGCGCCGCGAGCTGGCGTTCGGCGGGGGTGCGCGATGACGGGTCATTCCTCTCTCGTTCGGATCAGGCGGCAGCAGCTCATCGGCCCGCGCCCCGACGGGCCGCCACCTCCGAGTCACCGGCCGAGCGTGGATGAGGTTCGCCGCTCCGCTGAGACCCGACGCCAGTGCCCCCGGAAGAACCGCAGGAGGAAGTAATGCAGCCAAGTCCCGCTCTGATGTCCGAGTAATTGTCAGGAGCTGTGGATTGGTTGGCTCGGTCTGAGGGCGGGGATGTCTCGGGCGCCCTGAATCCTTCGATGGTTCGGTGAGTGCCGAACGATTCGGCCGGTAGCGTGTGGAATCCTGCGCGGGAGGTCCCCGCGCTGATGGCGCCGGAGGATTCCCCAATGTCGGAGACGGCCCTGAAGCAGCAGCTCGCCGAGCGGTTCCGCGAGGTCAACGGCGACCACCCGATGACCGATGCCGACGATGCGTATGTCAGCGCGCAGTTCGTTTCCCTGGAAGAACTGTGTGCAGTCCATGGCCGCGACAGTGATGCGGTCCGCCGGCTGATGCTGGGGCAGTGTCTGCCGCTTCCGGGATATCTGCGCTCCGACGGTGCTGAGATGGTGCCAGCCGACCTGTTCGCCCTCGCCGACGAAGCGGGTGGCGTAGACCTCCTCGAAGCCTGGTTCACCGCTCACTGGGCCGACCCGATCACTGGGAAGACTGAGTGGGATTCGTATCTCAGCGGACAGTACGTGTGCCTGCGCTCGGTGACCCCGGCCGCCATCCAGCGCAAGGATTATCTGACGACCGCGATCAGTGCCGCAGCGGACGAGCCGGATGCTGGTTCAGCGCAGTGGGCGGAACGGCTGCACGCCGTGATCGATGAACTCGACGCGCTGGAACCGGCGTTCACCGCCTATGACCGTCTCCGGTTCGGCGGGCCCACGTCCCGGGATAGCTGCATCGCCGCGATGCGCGCCCGTTTCCCGCGCCCGTGACCTGGGGCCATGGCCGATGCCGCGGATCGGTTGAGATCGTTCAAGCCGCGCGGGCTTCGGGGCGTTCGACGAGGTGGGGTGCGTTCACGGCTCGCCACCGCTGCTGGGCGGACTCGACGAGCTGGTGGTGCAGGTTGCGCAAGTGCGTGCGCCAAGCAGGCTGGGTGACGACGTCGAGTGCCACGGCCTGCAGCACCCCGCTGACGTAAAGCGACTCGGCTTGAGCATCGGCGAGGATGCGCTCGCGGGCCGGGCCGCGGGCGATGATGCTGGCGACGCGCACGGACGGTGACACGCTCTTGGTCAGCGAGCGCAGGTAGACGACGTGCCCGCTGTTGTCCCGCGCGGCGATGGGCGCCGGGGCGGCGGTGATGCCGAAGTCGTGCGCCGTGGCGTCCTCGATCAGGAACGCCCCGTACTTGCGCACCACGTCGAGCACTTCATCGGCGAGGGCCGGCGACCACTGCGCGCCAGTCGGGTTGGCGAAGTTCGGCTGCGCGTAGAAGACGCGTGCTCTGGTCTGCTCGAACGCGCGGCCAGCTCCGCCGGGTCCGGGCCGTGGATGCCGCTGGGCACGGGAACGACCTGCACGCCGGCTCGCTCGGCGGCGAGGATCGCGCCCCAGTAGGTGGGCGATTCCATCAGCAGCGGCCGCCCCGCGCCGACCAGTGCGCGGAAGGCCGTGCTGAGTCCACTTTGGATACCCGGGAGGATCATCGCATCGCTCGGTGCCGGGGGGCGACCGCTGATGATCACCCTCGCCGTGGTGAGCATGTACCTCGGCTTCTTCGCCTGGTATCGAGGCCTGGCGACAGCCAGTCGCGGCACGCAGTTCCGCGCTGCCCCGCGCAGGTTCGCCATCGTGCTTTGACTCATCGCGTCGCGTCCCGCACAGTCACACCACTCCGAATAACTAGAACTTGTTTCGACGTCGCACAATCTCCGAAATGCGCCGAGCGAGCATTCGACACCCGCCCGCAACGGTCGCCGCTCCACCTCACCCCAGCTGAGGCCAACCCCAATCACCGTGCAACAAAAGGATGAAGCACATTCGAACCCAGCGCACGCGGAACGCCGCACAACTCAACCCACCACACTCGGTCTTCCGCGTGCGTCAGATATTGCCCCCAACGACGAGAACATGTTTCACTTCACAGTGCGATCGGGTGCTCGACGGCCCGAGTGCTGCGGTGCCGTCGACCGGCTCCGTGCCGCGAACCCGTTTTCCGTAACCCTCAACGCACAGTGGAGGTCGTGGTGACCGAGGAGACCGACTACATCGTCGTCGGCGCGGGCAGCGCCGGGGCCATCGTGGCGAGTCGCCTGGCCGAAACCGGTGCGCGAGTGCTCCTGCTCGAAGCAGGAAGCTGGGACCGGTCGCGGTTCGTGCGCGTCCCCGGAATGATCACGATCGTGCACTCGGTTCCCCAGATCAAGAAGCGGTTCGACTGGGGTTACCGCACGGTCGCGCAGGAGAACGCGGCGGGACGCCGGATCCCGACGACGCGCGGCAAGCTCGTCGGCGGTTCCAGCTCGGTCAACGGGATGTTGTTCGTGCGCGGCCACCGGAGCAACTACGACGACTGGGCGGCCGAAGGGTGCAAGGGCTGGAGCTTCGAGGACGTGCTGCCGGCCTTCAGACGGATGGAGAACTGGGAGGGGGGCTCCACCGAGCTGCGCGGTGCGGGTGGCCCGGTTCAGGTGACCCGGCAGAAGGACCTGACTCCGGCGTCGAGCGCACTGATCGACGCGATGAGCGAGAGCTTGGACGTCCCCAAGAACGACGACTACAACGGTGCCTCCCAGGAAGGCGTGGGCGTCGTGCAGATGAGCGCGCACAACGGCACGCGGTTCAGCACCTCCCACGCGTACCTGCGCGACACGCGCAGGGCTGCGCCGCGGGTCGAGACCGGGGCGATGGTCTCCCGGGTCGTGATCGAGGGCGGACGCGCGGTGGGCGTGGAGGTGCTCGGCAAGTCCGGTCCGCGTGTGATCCGCGCCGCCCGTGAGGTGGTGCTCTCGGCCGGCGTGGTGGGCTCAGCTCAGATCCTGATGCTGTCCGGCGTGGGCCCCGCCGACCACCTGCGGGGGCTCGGCATCGACGTCGCGGCGGACCTGCCGGTCGGCAAGAACCTCCACGATCACCTGTTCGTGCCGATGACCTTCTTGGCGCCGACGGCCCGGCACCGGGGCACCGCGCCGCACTTCCTCAACGGCATCCTGAGCGAGGCCACCCGAGGCGACACCTGGCTCGGCCGCACGGTCTTCGACAGCATGGCTTTCGTCCGCACCGAGCACTCCGATGGGCGTCCGGATCTGCAGATCCACACCTTGCCGTGGTCCTACCCCTCGCCGAACCAGGACAAATCAGTACGTCACGTCGTCGACCGCCGCCCCGCGCTCACCGTCATGCCCACCCTGATCTACCCGAAGAGCCGCGGCGAGATCCGGCTGGCCTCCGCGGACCCGGCGACGGCACCGCTGATCGATCCGGCGTACCTGACCGAGCCCGAGGACGCGCGCTTCCTGATCAACGGGATGAAGCGGGTGCGCGAGGTGATGGCGAGCAGGCACCTCACCGGAGTCGTCACCGGCGAACTGCATCCAGGACCTGACTTCCGCAACGACGCAGCGCTCGCCCGCGAGCTGCCCAACCGCATCCACTCCGTCTACCACCCCGTCGGCACCTGCCGCATGGGAACCGACGAGCACGCCGTGGTCGACCCCGAACTCCGCGTACGCGGCATCGAGGGTCTCCGCGTCGCGGACGCCTCGATCATGCCGTCGATCACCGGTGGCAACACCAACGCTCCCGCCATGATGATCGGCGAACGCTGCGCGGAGCTCATGCAGTCCCGTTGAGCCGAATCGCGGGCGTGCCGGACCGCCCGAGTTCGGCTCAACCTCCTGGCACCGGGGCCGTTCGGGTGGGATGCTGGGCGGCGATGTTGCGCCCCGATCTGCCCGCCGCAGACCGATCCCCGTTCTCCGATGCCAACTACCCTGCTCCCCCCTACCCCGGTGCTCGGCCTGGGTTCTCGTTCGTTCACCTCGACGGCGTGGGGTGGGCGTTGAGGCCGGATTCCTCCGCACCCTCTGGATGGCGCGTCAGCGGCGACGGTTCGGATGGCAAGTGTCTGGACAGCTGGCTCGGTGAGCGCGGCGCGGAGCCGTTGCGTGGTCGGCAGCTCGTGTTGGTCTACGGGTCGAACGCCTGCCCGGCCAAGATCACCTGGCTGCGAGAGGAACTGGGGTTGGCCGGTCCGGTGGTGGCGCTTAGCGCCCGCTGCACCGGACTTTCCGCTGTCTGGGCCGCTGGGCTGCGGGTCCGCGACTGACAACGTCCAGCCGTGCTGACGGCGGCGCCCGGCGTGGTCGAGGAGCATGCGCTCTGGTTCGCCACCCCGGAACAACGCCGGGTGCTCGACCAGTGCGAAGGCCGCGGCGTCCGCTATCGACTGGTCCACCTGCACGGATCCGAACGCATCCGGCTGGCCGACGGCAGCGAGCCGCAACGGGTGCTCGCCTACGCCGCAGCAAGCGAGCAACGCGCTCCGCTGCTGGTCAACGGCCACCCGGTCCGCTGCCTCGACGTCGACCAAGTCGCCGCGCGAACGCTGGTCGGTGAGCCCGCCGATGACGACGGACTCACCTGCACCGAGATCACCGGCGAGCCCGACTGATGATCAGTCGCGGTGCTGCTTGCGGAGCACGAAGCGCTGGATCTTCCCGCTCGGCGTCTTGGGCAGCTGCTCGACGAAGTGCACCGACCGCGGGTAGGCGTGCGCGGCGAACTTCCGCTTGACCAGCTGCTGCAGCTCGGTCACCAGCTCGTCGTCACCGGTCGTTCCCGAGCGCAGCACGACGAAGGCTTCCAAGACTTCACCGCGCAGCTCGTCGGGGACGCCGATCACCGCTGCTTCGGCGACCGCCTCGTGCTGGACCAGCACGCTCTCCACGTCGAACGGCCCGATCCGGTAGCCGGCCATGATGATCACGTCGTCGTCGCGGGACGAGAAGAACAACGCCCCGTCCGCATCGCGGGAACCGGCATCGCCGGTCACGTACCAGCGGCCGTCCGCGGTGAACCGCTCGGCGGTCTTCTCCGGCGCGTCGGTGTAGCCGGTGAACCACATCAGCGGGCTGCCCGCCACGTCGATCGCGATCCGCCCGGCGGTGCCGACGGCCGCGGGTTCGTCCCGGTCGTCGTCGAGCACTTCGGCCGACCAGCCGGGCAGCGCAGCGCCCATCGATCCCGGCTTGATCTCATCGCGAACCCCGTCGGCCCAGGCGTTGACGATCATCATGCCGTGCTCGGTCTGCCCGTAGTGGTCCCGCACGGTCACGCCCAGCTCGCGCTCGGACCAGGAAACCACCTCCGGGGTCAGCGGTTCTCCCGCCGAAGAGGCGCGGCGGAGCCGGATTCCGGCAGGCTCGGCCGAGGTGTCGGTGCGCAGACTGCGGTAGACGGTCGGGGCGGCGGCGAAGTTGGTGACCCCGAACTCGCGTATCACCTTCCAGGTCAACGCTGCCGAGAATCCCGCGTGCAGCAAGATGCTGCGCCGACCGGCCGCCAACGGACCGAGGATCGCATAGTACAGGCCGTAGGCCCAGCCCGGGTCGGCGGCGTTCCAGAACACGTCGTCGGCCCGCACGTCCAGCCCGAACTCCAGGTAGGCATGGAAGGAGGCCAGCGCGCGGACGGGCACCGGAACGCCCTTCGGGGTGCCGGTGGTGCCCGAGGTGAACAGCTGCACGAGCAACCCGTCCCCACCGAGCGGCACCGCCTGCCCGCTCGGCTCGTCACCGGTGTATCGGTCGAGCAGCGCGGTGAAGGACTGCTCGTCGGAGGAATCGCCGGCGACGATGGTCCGCCACGGCGCATCGGCCGGGATGTCCTCGCTCGGCGCAAGTTTCGCGCGCTGGTCCGCGTCGACCACGACGACCTTCGCACCGCTGGCACGCAACCGCAGGGCGATCGCCGGTGGCGCGAACGCGGTGAACAGCGGCACGTGCACGGCTCCGCGACGCCAGATCCCCAGCAGGGCCACGACCAGATCGGCGGATTTGCCCATCAGCACGGCGACCGCATCGCCGGGGGCCACACCGAGGTCGGCCAGCGCGGCAGCGAAACGCGCCGATTCGCGCCGCAATTGGCCGTAGGTGAGGTCCTGACTGGACAGATCGGATTCGACGACGGTGAACGCGACCGCATCGGCCGGATGGTCGTCGCAGAGCAGCTCCGCCGCATTGGCGCCCGGGGCGCCGAACCGCTCGAGCAGTTCTGCCACGCGGGCTGCTGGTGCGGTTTCAGTGGTGGTGCTCGGCTCGATGCTCACGGTCGGCCCCTTCCCGGCTTCTTTGCCCCGGCGCTGCCAGGCGTTATGCTCCGCGCCACACAACAGTCCCGGCTACCCCCGGAAAGGGGTGGATGTGCGAACCGGCGGTGACACTCTCCTGCGCCCGGACGACGGCGACGCCTTCCGTCAGGCCGTCCGAGCACTGCGGCAACGGGCCGACATGCCCGTGGCATTCGGCGGAGAGGCCACCGAAGGCGCTCTGCACCTGTCCGAGCTGGCCGGCGTGCGGACGAACATGCTGAAAGGACTGCAGATCCGGGCCGCTGCCGGGCTCGGCGGCCGGGTGCTGGCGCGCGGGCGACCAGCCGCGGTCAGCGACTACGCCACCTCGCTGACGATCAGTCACGACTACGACGCGCCGGTGCTCGCCGAGGGGATCAGCTCGGTGGTTGCCGCACCCGTGCTGGTGGACGGTTCGGTCCGTGGCGTGCTCTACAGCGCGGCGCGCGGAACCGCCCGATTGGGTGACCGGGCGATCGACGTCGCGATGGGCGTGACCAGGCGATTGGCCGACGAGCTGTCCCTGCGCGACGAGGTCGACCGGCGACTCCGCCTCCTGCGCTCGGTGGAGGACACCGACCACCGGGAGCAGATCGCGCTGGAAGAGGTGCGGGAGCTGCACGCGGAGTTCCGCGCCATCGCGCAGGGGCTCGAAGACCCCGCTCTCCGCGACCGCCTGCACCACGCCTGCGACCGGCTGGCCGGTATCACCTCGAAGCCCGAGGAGATACCGACGGCCAGCCTGACGCCGCGCGAACTCGACGTCCTCTCCCAGGTCGCCCTGGGCTGCACCAACGCCGAAGTGGGCAAGCGCCTGTCCCTGCGCCCGGAAACGGTCAAGGCCTACCTGCGCAGCGCGATGCACAAGCTCGACGTCCACAACCGCCACGAAGCGGTGGTGGCCGCCCGCCGCCAGGGAATCCTCCCCTGACCTGCTCGTTCTCCGCCGGAAATCCGTCACCCCACCTGATGGCGGACGAACTCGCCGCCCAGTACACAGTGGTCAGCTACGATCCGCGCTGTTTTCCGGCAGCAGCACGGATTCCGCGCTGAGCGGACAGCAGGTCGAGGTGCACAGCGCCGACGCTCGGCGGATCCTCGACCTGGTCGCCTGCCCCGGTGAGTCCACCTTCTTGCTCGGCATCAGTTCCGGGGCGATCGCCGCACTGGACCTGCTGGCCCATTTCCCGAATCCACCGCAGCTGATGATCGCCCACGAACCGCCGTCGGTGGAACTGCTCCCCGACTCCCGAACGTAGTTCCGAAGAGACCCTCCGCTACCAAAAATGTGGTGCTCGATACGCCCCAAAATCGGGGGTGCCCCCTTGCAGAACGGGCGCTTAACCCGCAGGCTTTTAACCACGCGCCGCTGACCTGCGAGAACAGCAGGCGTGGTTGTCGGGTGAAGCGTCGGGGGTTTCATCCGACATTCGGGAAAAGGGTGGGCGGCGGTCGGGGTCGCCCACCCACCGGAAAACGAATACTCAGCCATCACGGCTTGGGTGAATCGACGCCCGGGTACGGCTCGGTCCAGCGGCCGCGGGTGAAGTCCGGGAAGTCGATCGGTGCACTGCCCTTATCAACGGACTGCGCGCTCAGCGCGAACGGGGCGCTCCACGTGGCCGAGTCGTAGACGTCGATGTCCGGCGGCAGCCCCAGGTGCATGGTCTGCGCGAGGCGGTAGAGCATCAGGTAGTCCATGCCGCCGTGCCCGCCAGGCCCGGGACCGACGTCCTTCCACAACCAGTGGTCATGCTCGGCGTAGTCGTCCCAGTTGCCCCACTCGTGCGGGGTTCCGGTGGGCTCCAGGTAGATCCGCGGCGGGTAATCCTCGAACACCCCTTTGGTTCCTTGCAGCTGGTTCAGCCTGCTGTAGGGGCGGCCGTTGGAGACGTCGTGCACGAGGTGGATGACCCGCCCCTGCTCGGTCTGGATCAGACTCATCGTCGCGTCGCCCTTGACGTAGCGCTCCTGCCACGCCGGGTCGTCCGGCGGCAGGTTCTCCTTTCGGTAGGCGGCCAAGCCGAGCGCCGGAGTGCTCATCGAGGTGATGCGCACCAGCCGGTCGCCGCGGTTGACGTCCAGGTAGGCGGCGACCGGGCCGAGGCCGTGCGTCGGGTACAGATCGCCGTTGAGCTTGGTGTGCCAGGCGCGCCGCCACTGCCCCGCGTAGTAGGTCTTGGAGAACATCAGGTCGCGCAGATCGTGCAGGTAGGCGCCCGCGCCGTAGAGCAGGTCGCCGAACATGCCGTCGTGGGCCATACGCAGGACGCGCAACTCGTTCTGGCCGTAGCAGCAGTTCTCCAGCTGGATGCAGTGCCGACGGGTCCGCTCGGAGACGTCGACCAGCTCCCACAGCTCGTCGACGGTCACGCCGATCGGGCATTCGACGCCGACGTGCTTGCCGTTGCGCATGGCCGCCACCGCCATCGGCGCGTGCCACTCCCACGGCGTAGCGATGTAGGCGAAGTCGACGTCGTCCCGGGAGAGCATGTTCTCGAAGTCGTGCTCGCCCGCGCTGTACTTGGCCGGCTCCGGTCTGCCCTGCTCGACCACCGTGCGCGCGGCTTTCTCCACCGCGGCGGCGCTCGTGTCGCACACCGCGGTGATCGCGACGCCGTCCAATGCCAGGAACAGCGGCAGCATGCTCGCACCGCGGTTGCCCAAGCCGATGATGCCTACCCGAACCGTCTCATGTGCCTCGAACGGCACGCCCATCATGGGTTTGCCCTTGGCCGCGGGCCACGCGCTCTGCGCTGCCGCACCGGGAGCCAGACTGGCAAGTCCGAGCCCGGCCCCCGCCGCCGCGCTGGAGCGCAGCAAGGTCCGCCGGGACAGAGCGCTGCGCGGATGCTCGACCATAACGCCTCCTGCGTGAAACTGCGTGTATTACCGTGGATTCACGCACAATCGCACATCTCACATCAAGCCAGTACCGACGCGCGGCGGCTTCACGGCTGATCCGTTCGGCGGCACGCGACCGCAGCTCGCCGTGGCCCGGTGGGCGATGTCCGCTGTAGTAGGTTGCCTGCGAACTGCGCGGAGGAGACTGGGCATGAACCGGCACGAACGGCTGAGCAAACTGCTGGACATCGTCGGCCAGCGCGAACGGGCCGACGTCGAGGAGCTGGCCGCTGAGCTCGACGTTTCCGCCGCCACCATCCGCCGCGACCTCGACCACCTGGCCGAGCAGCAGCTGCTGGCCCGCACCCGTGGTGGCGCGGTCGCCACCAGCATCGCCTACGACCTGCCGCTGCGGCACAAGGCCGCCCGGCATGCGCCGGAGAAGCAGCGGATCAGCGCGGCGGCCGCGCGCCTGGTCCAGCCCGGCATGGTGATCGGGCTCAACGGCGGCACGACCACCACCGAAGTCGCGCGCAGCCTGGCCACCCGCGCGGACCTGGCCGAACACGGCTCCCCGGGGCTCACCGTGGTCACCAACGCGCTCAACATCGCCAACGAGCTGGTAGTGCGGCCGCACATCAAGATCGTGGTCACCGGCGGCGTGGCGCGCGAGCAGTCCTTCGAGCTCACCGGACCGCTGGCCACGCACATCCTGCAGGAGATCACGCTGGATCTATTGTTCCTCGGCGTCGACGCGATCGATCCGGAGCACGGCGCTTACGCGCACCACGAGGGCGAGGCCAGCATCAACCGGTTGATGGCCTCGCGCGCGGCGCGGGTCGCCGTGGTCGCCGACAGCTCCAAGCTCAACCGGCGGGCGTTCGCCCAGATCTGCGCCACCGACGCCATCGACACTTTGATCACCAACGTCGGTGTCGACGCCGACGTGTGTGCCGCCTTCAGGGCGGCGGGGACTACGGTGCTGACCGCCTGATTGCTCGATATTGAGCAAATGGAGCATTGCTCGCTCAATTTCGATCGCCCTAAACTCGCGCTGTTTCCTCCGCCGACACCTTCGGAAGGAACGTGCGATGACGCCGTCCGGATCACCGGCCAGCCCGAGCGCTGGCGAGCACGTGACCACCATGACGGTTCATGGCGCCCTCCCTCGCGGCCGACCAGATCACGACTGTCCTCGGTGAACAGTCAGCCGCGCGCCTGAAAACCTGACCAGTGCAAGCCTTTTCGCGACTCAGCGCAGAACAGGAGGCCGAGCAACTCCTGGAAGTCCTCGGAATCTGATCGCAACAAGGAGCTTGTCATGTCCGGAGCCTCGCCCGCGTTGAGCACCACCTCGCCCGTAGCACGCCGGATCGCCGTGGCAGCGGCGACCATCGGCGTGATCTACGGCTACGACATCGGCAACATCTCCGGCGCGCTGCTGTTCATCACCGACGAGATGGGCCTGTCCCCCGCGCTGCAGGGCAGCGTGACCACCGTGCTGGTCGCAGGCAACATCGTCGGCGCGCTGCTCGCCGGCAAGCTGGCCACCGCCATCGGGCGGAAGGCGACCATGCTGCTCTTGGTGGCCGGATACGCGGTGTTCGCCGTCTGGTCCGGACTGACCTCCGACATCCTGTGGCTGGACGTCTCGCGGTTCTTCCTCGGCATCAGCATCGGGTTGTCGCTGGTGGTGACGCCGATCTTCCTGGCCGAATCCGCGCCGGCCGCGATCCGCGGCGCACTGGTCGTCGGCTACCAGGTCGCAACCGTCACCGGCATCCTCATCGCCTACCTCGTCGACTGGAGCCTGGCCGGATCCGGGAACTGGCGGCTGATGCTCACGCTGTCAGCCGTGCCATCGGTGCTGGTGATGTTCCTGCTGCTGAAGTTGCCGGACACAGCGCGCTGGTACGTCCTCAAGGGACGCCACGAGGAAGCGCGGCGAACCCTGCAACAGGTCGATCCCGGCGCCGATGTCGACCGGGAGCTGGCCGAGATCCGCGCGGACATCGACAGCCAGCGCGGCGGGCGACTCGCCGAGATGTTCCGCTCGCCCTACGCGACGGCCACGATGTTCGTTCTGGTCCTCGGTTTCCTGGTGCAGATCACCGGGATCAACGCGGTCACCTACTACAGCCCGATCATCTTCGAGGAGATGGGTTTCCAGGGCCACGCCACGGTGCTCGGGCTTCCCGCGATCGTGCAGGGCGCGGCGCTGCTGGCCACCATCGGTTCGCTGTTCGTGGTGGACCGGGTGGGGCGCCGACCAATCCTGTTGGGCGGGATCGCAACGATGATCGTGTCCAGCCTGGCGATGATCCTGGTGTTCGCCACCGATTCGCTGGACGGCGGCGGATCGTGGTGGGGTTTCGCGTCGATCCTGGTGTTCACCGCCGGGTTCAACTTCGGCTTCGGCTCGCTGGTGTGGGTGTTCGCCTCGGAGAGCTTCCCGGCACGGCTGCGCACGCTCGGCGCTTCGCTGATGCTGACCGCTGACCTGGTGGCGAACCTGATCGTGGCCCAGTTCTTCCTGCCGATCATGGACGGCCTGGGCGGTGCCTCCACGTTCGGCATCTTCCTCGCGCTGGCGGCGATCTCCTGGGCCTTCGTCTACCGGTTCGCCCCGGAGACCAAGGGCCGCTCCCTGGAGAGCATCCGCACCTACTGGGAGAACGGCGCCCGCTGGCCCGAGGACTGACGGGAACCGACTTGCAGCGTCGAACAGGTCGAGGACGCTGGGGTTTGAGTGCCTGTCTTTGATCCTGGTTTTTGATCTTCTGCCTTGATGCGCCGCCAGCCCACCCTCGCGGCTGGCACCGCCACGGGTTCTCAGCGTTCGCCTGGCGAAGACGGCCCAACTGCCGTGTATTGGCATACACAAAGTTGGGCACCCGCAGACCAGGCGGGCGCTGAGGTTCCGCCACCGGCACCGCCGCGCAAAACAAGATCAAAGACAAGTTCTGGGAGACCGACCGCGGTGGTGCTGCGAGTGGAAGGGGTGACCGACGATGACCGGAGAACTGCGCGGGCGACGGGTGGCCATCCTCGCCGCTGACGGGGTCGAGCAGGTCGAACTGGACCGACCGCGCGCGGCGGTGGAGGACGCCGGGGCGCGGGCGGAGCTGCTCTCGACGCACCGCGGCGAGATCCAGGCAATGAACCACGACATCGACAAGGGTGACCGGTTCACCGTCGAGCGCCAAGTCACCGAAGCCGCTGCGGACGACTACGACGCGTTGATCCTGCCGGGCGGCACGATCAACCCGGACAACCTGCGCCGCGACGCCGATGCGGTGGCGTTCGTCCGGACCTTCGTCAACTCCGGAAAGCCGGTCGGCGCGATCTGCCACGGACCGTGGACGCTGGTGGAGGCCGACGTGGTGCGCGGCCGCCAGCTGACCTCGTTCTTCAGCATCCGCACCGACATCCGCAACGCCGGCGGCGAGGTGCTCGACGAGGAAGTGGTCGTCGACCGGAACCTCGTGACCAGCAGGCAACCGCGAGATCTGCCCGCGTTCAACGCGAAGCTGGTCGAGCTGATCGCAGCCACCGAGCCCGCCGCGCGCACCTGAACCACGCCCTCCATCCGGCACCGGACAGAATCGGACAGTTCGCATCCGGGGCAATGAACTGTTCGGCGTTGCGTGATCAAACATGATTGAACGTGTGTTTGCATGAGTGTGTGAAGTTGGCTGAGTGGGCGCGGATGCGGGGTGTGCATCCGCAGACGACGTATCGGTGGTTCTGTGAGGACCGGATGCCGGTGCTTGCTCGGCGGTTGGAGTCGGGCATGATCTGGGGCGACGCCGCCGCGACGATGCGCGCGGTGGCCTCCGTCACGGGCACTGGCCTGGAGGCGGTGGCCGTGTGATGGCGCGGTTCGAGGTTCCGGACGGGTGGACGGTGCAGGCGTATCGGTATGCGCTGGATCCGACACCGGCCCAGGTGCGGGCGTTCTGGTCGCATGCGGGTGGCGCCCGCAAGGCGCACAACACGATGCTCGCGCTGGTGAAGGCCGTTATGGACCAGCGGGCTGCCGAACGCACCTACGGCATCGGCGAATCTGATCTGACATCTTCGTTGAACTGGTCGCTGGCTGGGCTGCGCAGGGAGTGGAACCGCCGCAAGGACGTGGTGGCGACGTGGTGGGGTGAGAACTCCAAGGAGGCGTACAACACCGGTCTGGATGCGCTCGCCCGCGCCCTGGAGAACTGGTCGACCTCCCGCAACGGCCAGCGTGCTGGGCGGGTGGTTGGGTTCCCCAAGTTTAAGAGCAGGCGAGGTCGTGCATCGGTGCGGTTCACTACCGGCACCCTCCGTGTCGAGCCCGACCGGCACCACATCGTTCTGCCCCGCTTGGGCAGGTTGAAGACGCATGAGTCCACGAGGAAACTCGCCCGCCGAATCGTGGCTGGGACCGCCCGCATCCTGTCCGCCACGCTGTCCTGCGACTCGGACGGCAGGTGGCATGTGGCCTTCCAGACCGTCGTCCAACGAGCGTCTGGGGCACCTGGTCACGTCGGTCAAGGCGTGCCGGTGGTGGGTGTCGATGTCGGTGTGAAGGCCGACAGTCTGCTGGTGGTCGCGACCCCGGATGGTGTTGAGGTTGAGCGCATCCCAGCGCCGAAGTCGCTTACCGCTGCACAGGCACATCTACGGGTGCTGCAACGCAGGGCAGCACGCCAACAGGGCCCACGGGATCCGGCCACCAAGACCAAGCGGCAACCGTCGCGTCGGTGGCGCACAACGCAGGCCCGGGTCGCACGCACGCATGCCCACGCAGCAGCGGTGCGCCGAGATGGGCTGCACAAGGCCACCACCGAACTCGCCCAACGCCATCAGGTCATCACCGTGGAGACGTTGAACGCCGTCGGCATGCGCTCGGCCGGTGGCGCCTACAAGCGTGGCCTGAACCGGGCACTCGCTGATGCCGCGCTTGCCGAAGTCCGGCGAATGCTCGGCTACAAGACGAAGTGGTACGGCTCCGCCCTGGTCGAGGCCGACCGCTACTTCCCCTCTTCCAAGACCTGTTCGGCCTGTGGTGGGCGAAAGCCAAGCCTGACCCTGGCCGACCGGACCTATGTGTGTGAACACTGCGGCTTGATGATCGACCGTGATCTCAACGCCGCGATCAACCTCGCCCGCCTCGGCGACGCCCAGCACACGGGTGGAACGGGGACCGGTACCGGGAGCAGCCCGGCCGCCCACCATCGGGTGGGAGACGGACGTGGAGCCACGCAGGAGACCGCGACCACGCCAGTGGTCAACGCAGCAGGCCGTGAAGCGTCAACCCGGCACAACTCTGTTGGTCAGACCGGGACTGCCCCGCCGGAAGGCGAGGCTGCCTAATGGGGACAGAGCATGCTCACGTCTGCTCACCAAAAGGCAACGGCGTGGTGGCTGCGTTGGAGCGGCACCAGGTCGGGATCTACCTCGCGGCGATCGCTCTCGGTGCGCTCCTGGGCTGGTCAACGCCCGCAGTGGGCAGCGGTCTCGAGTCGCTGATCAATCCTGTGCTGGGCGCGTTGCTGTACGTGACGTTCCTGCAGGTTCCGGTCGCGGAGTTCGCGCGTTCGCTGCGCGCCGGACGGTTCCTCGCGGCGGTGCTGGTGGTGAACTTCGTCGTGGTGCCGCTGGTCGTCGCGGTGCTGTTCGCGTTCCTACCCGGCGATCGGGCCGTGCAGCTGGGAGTGCTGCTGGTCCTGCTCGCGCCGTGCGTGGACTACGTGATCGTCTTCTCCGGGCTAGCCGGCGCCAGCAGCCAGCGGCTGCTGGCCGCCACTCCCCTGCTGCTGATCGCCCAGATGCTCCTGCTGCCGGTGTTCCTGCTGTTGTTCCTGGGGCGTGGTCTCGCCGACGTCGTGGAGATCGGCCCGTTCGTCGAGGCGTTCCTGGTGCTGATCGTCGTTCCGCTCGCACTGGCCTGGGCAACGCAGGCGTGGGCGACGCGGAAGCCGACGGGCCGGAAGGTCGCTGACGCTGCGGGCGCGGCGATGGTGCCGCTGATGGCTGCGACGCTGCTGACCGTGGTCGCCTCGCAGGTCCCGGCGCTCGACGGCCGGATCGGGGACGTGGCGCAGGTGGTTCCGCACTACGTCGTTTTCCTGGTGGTGATGCCGTTCGCCGGGATGGCGGTGGCGCGCCTGTTCGGACTGGACACATCGGACAGTCGTGCGGTGGTGTTCACCGGGGCGACGCGTAATTCGCTGGTCGTGCTGCCGCTGGCGCTCGCCCTGCCGGATCACTTGGCCGTAGCTGCGATCGTCGTGGTCACCCAGACCTTGGTCGAAGTTATCGGCATGGTGATCTACGTGCGAGCGATCCCGCGCCTGCTGCCCGCTGCGCACTGACCGGGCCGGGCGCATCCTGGCGCCAGTACATCCGATTCGACGGGATCGCGCATGTCGCACCACATGTGTTCGCGACGGGAGTTCCTGGCAGTCGCTGCCGCGCTGCTCACCGCGTGCGGGCAGCCGCCGCGGAACCAACCGCTGCCCGACTGGATGCTCACACCCGACAACGCGGGGGATCCGGACGTAGTGCGCGACATGCTGGTCATCCAGGATCTTTTGGTGCGACACGGTGAAATCCGGCGTGAGGTCGAGCACTACTCATATGGGATCCGCGCGACAACCACCAGTCCGGCCGCCGATCTCGCCGAGCGCATCCGCGAACACGTGGACCAGATGTGGTCGCGATTGCAGCGAGGTGCGGCGATCCGGCAGGAAGATCCGCTGTTCGCAGCTGTTTTCGCGCGCCACCAGGAAGTAGACCTGCAGGTGGAGCGGCTTGCCGACGGGGTGCGTGTGACCGAAACGTCCGACGACCCGGTTGCCGTGATGCTGTTGCGGCAGCACGCGGTTCACGCGGTCTCGGAGTTCGTCGCGGGCGGGATTGACCGAGCACGTCAACCGACCCCGCTCCCGCCTGGCTACCCTGGCTGAGACGGCCCCGGCGGACTAGACCTGGCCCAGGACCCCCGCGGACGGTGCACCCCGGTGCCTCCGCCACCGCCGACATGGCGCCGTCTCGCCCCTCCGCGAGGGGTTCAAGTCGAAATGGATGGCAGGTCAACACGTGTTTGAAAACCGATCGGCGGCAATGTTGCAAGCCGGAGGGATAGCGGCGGGCGCGGGCAATCCGGACACCGCCAGTGGCGTACCCGACATCAGCGCGGAGCTCTACCGCGACGTCGTGGATTTCGCCGCCGGCACTCCCGGATGGGTGCAGTCCTTCGCCGCTTTCTTCACCGAGGCCGCACTGGTGCTGCTCTTCGGCTTCTTGCTGCTCGCCTGCTGGCGAGCACGACGAATGCCCGCACGATCGATGGCGATCGCGCTGCTCGGCGTGCTGGCTGTGGGGGTGGCCTACGCGCTGAGCGAGATCCTCAAGTCGTTGATCGAGGAGAACCGGCCGTGCCAGGCGATGCACGTGACGACCATCGTGGAGTGCCCGCCGCCGGGTGACTGGTCCTTCCCCAGCAACCACTCGGTCATCGCGGGTGCAGCAGCGATCGGCGTGTTGGCCGCTTGGCGAAAGCTCGGCATCCCGGCCCTGCTCCTCGCGGTGGGCGCAGCGTTCTCCCGGGTCTTCGTCGGCGCCCACTACCCGCACGACGCGCTGGTGGGCTTGCTCTTCGGCGCGATCGTGTCGGCGGTCGTGATCCTGCTGCTGTCCAGGGTTGCCGCACAGCTGGTCCAGAAGCTCAGGGCGAACCGGACGACTGGACGCGTCCTGTCCGCGGACAGCGAGTCCGAACAGCCGACCATGCAGATCCCACGCATCTGACGAACCGAAGCTGCGGGGCGGGCTGGATTTCCAGCCCGCCCCGTTCTCATATCCGGACCATCAATCGGCCTTGTCCGGCTTGCCGAACGAAATAATCAGTTGCCGTCCGCTGTGGACTCCTGCTGCACTCTCCGCACCAGTTGTACGAAGAAGGAGGCGCTCATGCGCACAGCCACGTCCCGACCGCAGGTACTCACCACCTACGCAAAGGACGTTGAAACTCGTGCGCACGTTGAACTTGGGGATCCTGGCCCACGTCGACGCTGGTAAGACCGCTGGTGCTGATGAGCGCGCTGCGACAGTCTGGAACGGCTGTGCACGAGCCGCTGCACCGCTTCCACCTCGACATCCCGTCGGACGCGCTCAGCGCGGTCGCCCAGGCAGTGGCCCGACTCCAGGGCGTACCGCGGGCGACGACCACGCGCAGCACATCGTGCCTGGTGGAGGGCGAGCTGCCTGCCGCCCACGTGCACGAGCTGCAGCAGAAGCTGCCAGGCCTCACCTACGGCGAAGGCGTGCTGGAAGCCTGGTTCGCCCGCTACACACCTAGTCCGCGGCAAGCCTCCGGCCCGACCACAACCCGCTCGACCGAGAGCAGTACCTGCAGCGCGTAGCCCACCGCACCGCCTGACCTCCGCGGGTTCTTCAACGTCGTCTGGCGAGAACAGCCCCAGCGTGGCCTATTGGAACGAGCCTGAAGACGTAACTCGTTTCCTGGAGCAACGATGGCTGAGCAAGGGCAACGCCGTCACGGCTACCGACGAGGGCTCGGCGGCGAGATGCTCGCCGAGTTCCTGGGCACGTTCGTTCTGATCCTGTTGGGGTGCGCCTCGGTGGCGGTCGCGGTTGCCGGGCTGTCCGGCTCCGGTCGGCAATCCGACGCGTTCGGGCCCGGGAACTGGCTGATCATCTCCTTCGGCTGGGGGTTCGCGGTGGTGTTCGGCGTCTACGTCGCGGGCGGTGTGAGCGGCGCTCACATCAACCCCGCCGTCACCCTCGCCTTCGCGGCCCGGCGGGCCTTCCCGTGGCGGAGGGTCGTGCCCTACATGTTCGCCCAGCTGGTCGGCGCGTTCGTCGCGGCGGCACTGGTGTTCGCCACTTACCGCTGGGCGATCAACGCGTTCAACACCAAGGCCGGGCTGGCCCGGAACCAGTCGCTGGACACCTTCGCCATCTTCGCCACCTTCCCCGCCAAGTACTTCGACGGATCGTGGTGGGGCCCGCTGCTCGACCAGATCGTCGGCACCGCGGTGCTGGTGCTGCTCATCTTCGCGCTCATCGACGCGCGCAACACCGCACCGGCGGCCAACATGGGACCGTTCATGATCGGCATGGCGGTCACCGTCATCGGCATGACCTACGGCCCCAACGCCGGATACGCGATCAACCCCGCGCGCGACCTCGGCCCGAGGCTGTGGACTTTCCTGAGCGGCTGGGGCGAGATCGCGCTACCCGGTACCTACCAGTGGTTCAGCTGGTACTTCTGGATCCCCGTCGTCGGCCCGCTGGTCGGCGGAGTGATCGCCACCGGTTTGCCGCAGATGCGCGCGGGTACCCCCGCAGCCGAGACCCTGCGCCGAGGAGGACACCATGACCAGCTCACTGCCCCGGCCGAGCATGGGACTGGCGGACATCTTCCAGATGTTCGAAAGCGAATGGCCGTTCGGCGAACGCCACGCGATGCGCGTCGAGACGTTCACCGAGGGCAACGAGTTCGTGCTCCGCTGCGAACTGCCGGGAGTGGACCCCGACGAGGACATCCACATCAACGTCGAGGGAAATCAGCTCAAGATCAACGCCGAGCGCAAGCACGAGGAGCGCACCGACCGCCACAGCGAGTTCTACTACGGCAACTACAGCCGAACGATGCTCCTTCCGATGAGCTGCAGCACCGACGACATCAAGGCGGAGTACGAAGCAGGCATCCTCACCATCCGAATGCCCCGCCGAGAAGCCCAGATCAGCAAGGAAATCCCAGTAGCCCGCAAGGGCAAGTGACCACCGGAGGACGCACAATCTCGCGAGAAACCAACCAGCCCCCCGGGTGGCGACAGGCCATCCGGACCTGCGCAACGTCCGCGCGAGGTGTCCGGCATCCTCAGCCAGTCCACCGATAAGTCCGATGTGGACTTCCGCGCGCAACGCCTCCGCCAGCTTCGACGAAGCCGTGGACCGCGCTTCGATCTGGATCTCTCGCTGCGTTCGTTGCTGGAGTTCGACTTACCCCGGTCTTCCGCGACCGCTGCTTGATCGCCCTGTTCTGGGCACATGGGGTCGTGAGTGCGCAACAGTGCTCGAACACTGTTACGCACTCAGCATTCCGGCCGCCTACGGAGCGAACGCAGGCCTGAACCTGGTCAACCACCTGGACGCGACAGCGATGCAAAACCATG
>NZ_JBSFBZ010000052.1:0-55964 GCF_053593195.1 Saccharopolyspora sp. NPDC002376 | reverse complement strand
TGAAATTTTTTCTGTCATGGAATGAGCCTTCCTGAGTCACCGAATTGACTCGATCTTGGCCCATCCGTGGCTTACACGGTTGGAATGACACGGCCAATCCCGCCGGCTGGTGATTCTGGGCCGGGCCGGTGCGGGCAAGACCGTGCTCGCACATCGCCTCATCCTCGACCTGCTGAACAACACCGCCACCGGACCGGTGCCGGTGTTGTTCAGCATCAGCGACTGGAACCCCGCGACCGAGCTGCGGTCCTGGCTGGCCGAGTACCTCGTCCGCGACTTCCCCTTCCTGGACGCCCCGGACGCCGTTGGGAAGAAGCTGGCCGAGGTCTTCGTCTTCCGCGGGCTCATTCTGCCCGTCCTCGACGGGTTCGACGAGATCCCCGAGCGCCACCGTCCCGCGGCGGTCCGCCAGATCAGCACTCTGGACCTGCCGCTGATCCTCACTAGCCGCCCCGGCGAATACGCCCGCGCCGCCTATGAGATCAAAGCCGTCGGCGGCGCCGCGGCCATCATGCTCGAAGACCTCACTCTCGAGGAAACCCACGAGTATCTGCGGCAGAGCACCGGTAAACCCCGCGGCCCCGTCTGGGACGGGGTGTTCGAGCAGCTGCGCACCGCGCCTGAAGCTCGCGCGAGCCGGAACCTCACCACCGTGCTGACCAGTCCGCTGATGGTCATGCTCGCCCGCACCGTCTACAACGACAACCCGGGCCGCCACCCCGGCGAACTCCTCGACACCGGACGCTTTTCTGAAGCCGAGGACCTCGAAGACCACCTCCTCGACGTCTACGTCGACACTGTCTACACCCTCAGCAACGGCCCTCAGATATCACGACGACCGAACTGGAATCCCGAACAAGCCCACCGCTGGCTCGGCTACCTCGCCAACCACCTCGTCACACTCAAGACCCACGACCTCACCTGGTGGCAACTCCCCGCCACTCTCCACCACCACACCCGGATCCTCACCACCGCGGCCACCGGCGGGCTCCTAGGCTGGCTCGCTCTCGCACTCACAAGCGTGCCCGGCCTCTGGCTCAGAGAAGGGATCGCGGAGTGGCTCGCATACGTTCTCTGGAACGGGTTCCGGCTAGGGCTCGTGGTCGGGCTTGGACTCGGCCTCACTGCTGGGATCATCAAAGAAGTGGGATTCTCTCGCTGGCGTACCGGACGAGAACCAGAACGGCTGCGCCTGTCCTTGCGGAAGCGAGGCCGTGACAAGTCCTCCCTGTGGACATACATCAAGAAGTCCCTGCCCGAACTCATCAGCGGAGTCACTATCGGAGTCGCGTTCGGGCTCGCGTATGGGCTCGCGATGTGGCTCTCTACTGCGCCCCAAGAGGGGGCCGCGATCGGGTTCATAGACCACGTGCTCGGGCTCGTGCTCCAGCTCGTGTCCTTTTCCGTGTTAGGGCTCCTGGGCGGACTGCTGTACGGGCTCGTGAGCGTCGGTGTATCCGCTCTCGGAGACGATCACGACCCTCATGCCACCGACCCGTGGACACTCCTGACCCGTGACCGAACGGTCACACTGGTCCGAACGACCGCGTCTGTACTCACGTTCGGCATGGTGATCTGGTTCGCGGTCGGACTCCTGGCCGACTGGGACGAAGGTGTATTCGGGCTCGGGCTCGGGCTCGGGCTATTCGCCGGAGTGGTCCATCTGGTGCTCTCGGTGTGGGGAAGCTGGCTGCTGTTCGTACGCCTGTGGTTGCCGCTGACCGGCCGATTGCCGTGGCGCCCGAAGCGTTTCCTCGAAGACGCCCATGACCGCGGCGTACTGCGGAGAACAGGTGCGGTCTACCAGTTCCGCCATGCACGGCTCCGTGACCACCTCGCCACACAAGACCGGAGCTAGCCGGAGAGTCCCTGGAGAGCAGCACCCGGGCATCGAGCGGTTCGAATGCACGCTCGGCGGCTATCACTCAGCACTTCCCAAGTCCCACCACCAGCTTCGGAGACGGGAACCGATCAACAACAGCGCGGGATCGGCGGCAGCAGGTCCAGGAAGGACTTGAGCAGGCCGGAGTAGCTCGCCTTGTAGATCTGGGTGGCCAGCACGATCCCGTCGGCCGCGGCGACCGCGGCGGTGGCTTCGGCGATGGCCGGGGCCCGGGTGTCGGCGCTGAACAGAGCGTCCGCCGGGAGGGTTCGGACGCGCAGGTGCTCGACGCTGCGGCCGGCGGCGGACAGACGCTGGGCGATGTGCTCGCCAATCCGCTCGGTCTTCGATGTGCGCGACAGACTGCCGGAAATCACTAGAACTCTGGGCACGCGTGCTCTCCGGATTAGAAATCCTCCATTGTGGACTGATTCGCGCTTTCCGCTCAGATGCGCGGAACTCCGGATCGACATGCCTGGGCGCAGACGCGCCGGAATTCGACGTGCCGCTGCCTGGTGAGCACCGGGAACATCACGGATCAATCGTCGACTTCGCACCGTTCGGGTGTCAACGTTTCCCAGCAGCCGGGAGCAGCCCCGCCAAGACCACAGTGGACGGACCACCGGTCGAGCACGGAGCGTGATCGCACGGGGTGTCGAATATGGCCAATCCGCGGGCTCGACTTCGGCGTTTTGGCACTGGCGCACCGGCGGGTCGCGGGGAAAGCTGGGGGCGCGACACCGAAGGAGGAACGCATGTCGACAGCACCGCGCAGCACTGCGCTGTGGCACCCGTTCGCGGACATGTTCGAGGTCAAGTCCAGCCAGTTCTCGGTCAACCGAGCCGAGGGCGTCTGGGTCTACGACCAGGACGGACGCCAGTACCTCGACGGCACCGCGAGCCTGTGGTATGCCAACGTGGGACACGGCCGCGCCGAGATCGCCGAGGCGGCGGCCGCGCAGATGCGCACGCTCGAGTCCTACTTCGTGTTCAACGACTTCACCAACCCGCCGTCCGAAGAGCTGGCCGACCGGCTCGCACAGCTCGCGCCGGTGGACGACGCGAAGATCTTCCTCACCACCGGTGGCGGCGAGTCGATCGACACCGCCGCCAAGCTGGCCCGGCAGTACTGGGCGCAGCGCGGGCAGCCGCAGCGCACGCACATCATCAGCCGTGGCAACGCCTACCACGGCACCAACGGCATGGGCACCAGCATCGGCGGCATCGATGTCAACCGGGCCGGGTTCGGTGACCTGGTCCCGGAGACCACCCGCGTGGCGCACGACGACGCCGAAGCCCTGCGGGAGGCCATCGAGAGCATCGGCGCCGACCGGGTCGCGGCGTTCTTCGCTGAGCCGGTGATCGGCGCGGGCGGCCTCTACCCGCCAGAGCCGGGCTACTTGGAAGCGGTGGCCAAGCTGTGCGCCGAGCACGAGATCCTGTTCGTGGCCGACTCGGTGATCTGCGGCTTCGGCCGCGTCGGCAGCTGGTTCGGCGTCGAGCGCTGGGGCCTGCGGCCGGACATGATCACCTTCGCCAAGGGCGTGACCAGTGGATACCTGCCGCTGGGCGGTGTGATCGTGTCCGATCGCGTGGCCGAGCCGTTCTGGGAGCACCCCGGCCGCGTGTTCCGGCACGGCGCGACCTACTCCGGGCACCCCACGGTCGCGGCCGCGGCGCTGGCCAACCTCGACATCCTGGAGCGGGAGAAGCTGCTGCAGCGCGCTGACGAGCTGGAGCGTCCACTGCACGACGCTCTGCTGCAGCTCGCCGACCACCCCGCCGTGGGCGAGGTGCGCGGTGGCGTAGGACTGCTGGGCGCGGTCGAGCTGGCGCCGGAGGTGCTGGCCGCCGACCCGGGCGCCGTCGGTCGCGCGCAGAAGGCGATCCGCGAGCTCGGCGTCATCGTGCGACCGCTGGGCAAGGCACTGGCGGTGTCGCCGCCGCTGACCATCGCCGAGTCCGAGATCGAACTGCTCGGCAAAGCGCTCAAGGAAGGGCTTGACACCATCGGATGACCTCGTCGGGGTGAATGCGAAGCGCTCGCATTCACCCCGAGCCGGGGCGATTCCACTCCGCCCATTCAGCGGCTGGACATCGGGCACTCATCTACCTGGAATATTCCCGTTGCAGAAAAGATACGCGGCAGCCTGTACCAGACCGGATCCGTGACGTACGTTTTTGTTCAGCCTGTTGTCGCGGCCGTTGGCGCACCTTTTCGACACCATCTGCCGCGGCATCGAAAGATGCTGCGCTGCAACGCGATCGGCAGTCAAACGTCCACAGCAGACCCATCGAGGGATGTCGATATGCACCGAGTCACGTGAGGCTCGCACCGCGACACCCGGCCGGGGCGCCGGGCAGCGCGTGGTGCACGCCTCGGAGAAATCGACATTCCCCGGAGCCGGCCCGGTGAGCAGTCACTGAAAACAACCGCCCCTGTGTACGCGCCGCCCGAACGAGTTGGCAAAATAAGGCTTCCGGGTGACGACGCGCAGCGGACGCGGATGGAGGACGACAGCCAGGTGAAGACCCAAACCGCACAAGTCGACGACCTTCGACTCATTGCACTGCCCAGCGCGGTCAGCTGCGCCGAGATGTTCGTCCGGTTCACCCTCGCCGAATGGGCTCTACGCGATCTGGTCGACGAGACCACGCAGCTTACGACCGCCCTGGTCACCGCGGCCGTGGACAACGCGAACCAGGACTCGGCGGGCTTCATCACCGTGCGCCTGCGGCTCAGCGGGGACAGACTCCTCGCCGAGGTCGAGGACGAGCAGGCCACCCTCCCACCGGCGCTGGCGCCCGGGTTCGCCGGTGGCCGTTGCGGTTCGACCGCCCTTCGCGGCGGCGGCAGCGTCGTGTGGTGCGAGGTGCCGCTCCCGGGTGGGGTCTCGGCGGACGCGGTCCCGCTCCCCCGCCGTTCCAAGACCAAGCGCAACCCGATGGCCGAACACCCGACCGAGGAAACCGCCGAGATCGACCCCGAGGTCGTCAAGCGCCTGCTCTCCGGCCTCTCCAACAACGACCTGCACTGATCAGAGCTGGTCATGCACGTGAGCACTTTGGATCGCTATGGCGACCCAAAGTGCTCACGTGCATTTAGCGGCCTGACGTGCTCGCCGGCCTTCAGGGCCTGTCTTTGACCCTGGTTCTTGTTCTTTTGCTTTGATGCGCCGCCAGGCGTTTAGCCCACCCTCGCAGCTTGCGCCGCCGCGGGTTCTCAGCGTTCGTCCTGGCGAGGACGGCCCCACTGCCGTGTATTGGCATACATCAAGTTGGGCACGCCGGAGTCCAGGCGGGCGCTGAGATTCCGCCACCCGCACCGCCACGCAAAAGGAGTGCTTCAGACTGGCGCAGGTGGCCGCGTTTCGGGGGTGGGCCAGGTGGGCACTTGGTGTGGCATGGACCACCTGAGCTTCCGCTTCGAGTTGGCGCAGCAACTGCGGGTGGACTCCGTGCGGTGCAGCAGTGCTGCCGGGTCCGGCCATCCCACCTCCTCCATGTCGGCCGCCGACTTGCTGGCCGGGCTGCTGGACGGACATCTGCGGCTGGACTTCGACCACCCGGAAGACCCCCGCAACGATCACCTGATCTTCTCCAAGGGGCACGCCTCACCCCTGCTGTACTCGTGCTTCAAGGCGGTCGGCGCGATCGACGACGCCGAGCTGATGACCTTCCGCGAGTTCGGCAGCCGGTTGGAGGGGCATCCCACGCCGGCCCTGCCCTGGGTCGACGTGGCCACCGGGTCGCTCGGCCAAGGGCTGCCGATCGGGGTGGGCGTGGCGTTGGCCGCGCAGCGTCTGGACCAGCTTCCCTACCGGGTGTGGGTGCTGTGCGGGGACAGCGAGATGGCCGAGGGCTCGGTCTGGGAAGCACTGGAGCACGCCGGGTTCGAGCAGCTGGACAACCTGATCGCGCTGGTCGACGTCAACCGGCTGGGCCAGACCGGGCAGACCATGCACGGCTGGGACCTCGACGCCTACGCCGACCGCGCGCGGGCCGCCGGGTGGCGAGTGCTGGAGATCGACGGCCATGACCCGGAGCAGATCGAGACCGCGCTGAAGGACGCCGAGGACGGCGACGGCCGTCCGGTCGCGGTGCTGGCGGCGACCAAGAAGGGCAAGGGCGTCGCCGAGGTCGAGGACAAACCAGGCTTCCACGGCAAGGCGCTGGTGCACCCGGAGGAAGCGATCCAGGAGCTCGGCGGGCTCCGCGACCTGCAGGTCACCCCGGCCAAACCCACCACCACCGCGAAGCCGCACGCCTTCGAGGTGCGCGGCGGCGGACTGCCCGCCTTCGAACCGGGCACCGAAGTCGCCACCCGCAAGGCCTACGGCGAGGCGCTGCGCGCGCTCGGCTATCGCCGCGGGGACGTGGTGGCGCTGGACGGCGAGGTGGGCAACTCGACCTTCGCCGAGATGTTCCGCGACGCCCACCCGGACCGCTACTTCGAGATGTACATCGCCGAGCAGCAGATGATGGCCGCCGCGGTGGGCATGCAGGTCCGCGGGTGGCGCCCGTTCGCCTCGACCTTCGCCGCCTTCCTCTCCCGCGCCTACGACTTCATCCGGATGGCCGCGATCAGCCGGGCCGACCTGTGCCTGATGGGCTCGCACGCCGGGGTCGCCATCGGCGAGGACGGGCCGTCGCAGATGGCGCTGGAGGACTTGGCCGCGTTGCGCGCGGTGCACGGCAGCACCGTGCTGTACCCGTGCGATGCGAACCAGACCGTGCGGCTGGCGGCGGAAATGGCCGACCGCCCCGGGATCAACTACATGCGCACCAGCCGCGGCGCCACCCCGGTGATCTACGCGCCGGACGAGGAGTTCCCGGTCGGCGGCTCCCGGGTGGTGCGCGAGGGCGACGACATCACGCTGGTCGGCGCCGGGATCACCCTGCACGAGTCGCTGCACGCGGCGGAGATCCTCGCCACGGAGGGCATCCAGGCTCGGGTGATCGACCTGTACTCGATCAAGCCGGTCGACGCCGAGACGTTGCGCCGGGCTGCGACCGAGACCCGCGGGCTGGTCACGGTGGAGGACCACTGGCCGGAAGGCGGGCTCGGCGAGACCGTGCTCAGCGCGCTGGCCGGGGTCGGCGCTCCGGTGCACGTGCTGGCGGTGCGCAGCATGCCGGGTTCGGGAACGCCGGCGGAGCTGCTCGGGCAGGCCGGCATCGACGCCGCCTCCATCGCCGCTGAGGCCAGGGAGCTGCTCAAAGCGCACCGCTGATTCGCGGTTCCAGCACGTGACGGACGGGTAGCCGGATGTCGTCTCAGCCAGGAGGCGAGTGATGGTGTCCGTACCCGATCGCGCAGAGCTGCTCCGGTTCCTCTGCCACGTCCGATTTCCGGCGACCAAGCAGGAGATCAACCAGCAGTGCGAGGCGCTGGGCGCTCCCGCCGCGCACTTGGCCCGCCTGCGGACGCTGCCCGAGTGCACCTACGTCGAGCCAGACACGGTCCTGCAGGCCCTGCCGCACCCGTGAATCGTCCATATCGGACACCTGGATCAGGTTCGTCCTTTTCGCCTGCCTCGCCACCAGAGGGCACCCGCGCTCGCGATGGTGACCGCGAACAGCGTGATCGAGCTCAGGATCAGTCCGCTCGCCAAGCACAGCGCGGCCAGCAAGACGAGGAGCGCGAACACCAAGAACACCAGCACCCGGCGAACTCCGGTCCAGTTCCGGCGCCCATCGAACCTCTCGAACTTCTCCGCCAGCCGAGGATCGCCGGACATCAGCGCCGATTCGATCTCGGCGAGCCTGTCCCGCTCATGCCTGCTCAACATGACGAGCTCCTAGCGACGTTCCCTTCGACCCCAAAGAGGTACCCGCCCCCCATCTGACTGAAGCCCCGGAAGGGCCCATACAGATTGGCACGGCGGAGTTCGCCGTCCCACGCGGCGACCGGGTGATTTTCCGTCACAGAGCGTGATCATCGACGACTACGCTTCGTCATCGACCGGGGTCGGGAGCGAACGGACTGCTCGTCTCGACGAACGGTCCGTTCGCTCCGACCGGTCACGGCGTCGAGCAAGCCCCCGCGGAGCACTCGGTCAGCCAGTTCGTCCAGTCCTGGTCGTAGCTCGTGCCGATGGTGCCGGTGAGGAACTCGCGGGCACCGGCCCAGTCGCCCTCGCGGTACGTCGCGAGCGCGTTGCCGAACTCGTCCGGGTGCCGCTCGAACATGTACCGCACCGCCAGGTAGCCCCACCGGTAAACGCGGTTGGTATCAGCGTTGTCGTAGGTGGTGTCCCACAGCTCGCTGAGCCGGTAGGTCTGCTTGCCGGCCTCCTCGATCGCCTCCGGGTAGGCCTGCTGGCGGTAGCTGTAGGAGATGTACTCGCCGATCCCCTCCAGCCACCACACCGTGGGCGTGCTGGTCGACTCCGCGAAGTCACCGTGCATGTTGAAGCGCCCGTCGAGGTAGTGGGTGTACTCGTGGTTGAGGTTCCAGATCTCGAAGTCCGGCCGCTCCCAGTCGGCTTCGTGGGCGATGAACCGGGCCTGGTTGCCGGGCTGGGCCGGGTCGCCCTCCAGGTACATGCCGCCGTTGTTGGTGTCGATGCCGTAGATCGCGCCCGCGTAGGTCTGGTAGTCGTCGCCGGAGTCGAAGACGACCACCTCGATGTTGGTGTTGTTGTCGTCGGCGACCGGCTGGCCGCCGGACTGGACCTTGTCGTGGAAGAACGCGTCTTGGCCAGTGAGGCTGGTGCAGGTGGCGTCCAGTTCTTCGGCGGACATCTGCTGGGCGCGGATGTCGATGCTCGGACCGCAGGTGTGCTGGACGGTCAGGACCGCGTCGATCAGCCGCTGCTGCAGATCGCAGGTGCCGTACTCGGCGCAGTTCTGGCCGTCGTAGAAGTCGACCATCTCGGCGATGCCCACCCACAGCGGCGCCGTCGGGCCGGTCAGCTCGCTCTTGCCGAGCAGGTCCTTGAGCATCGGCCGCACCTGGTCACGCAAGTCCTCGTGCTGGGTGAAGCGGGCGAGTTCGCGGCCCGCGTTGGCGGCCAGGAAGCCGCTGTCGGTGCCGAGCAGGTCGAGGTGCTCTGCGGCGAAGGTGTGCAGGGTTTCCAGGACGCTGGGGTCGGCGTGCACGGCGTCGACGAAGTCCGGGAACTGGTGCCCGCGGAACAGCACCGTGTAGACGTTGTTGACCGCGTTGAGCATCCACCAGTACTGGTCGTAGGACGAGTCGTAGGCGGTGAGCAGCCGCTTGACGACCGCCAGGTACCGGCCGTTCTCCGCGGAACTGTCGATGAGCGTCACGGATTCGGCGAGCACCTCGCCGCTCTCGTCGCTGACCGTCCCGGACTTCTCGTTGGCGAAGAACGCGTCCAGCGCGCCCTGGATCGCTGCCTTCAGCTCCGGGCCGTAGTCGCCAACGCTTTCCGGATCGCCGTACTGGACGTAGTAACCGGCGCGCAGGAACAGCACGAGTTGCGCGGTGCTCGTGCTGTTGTCACCGGGATAGGCAACGGCGTTGTCCCGGTAGGCGTTGGCGACGGTGACCATCTGCTCTTCCCGGAACGCGCCGTGCGCGTCCGCGCCGGAGAGGCTGAACAGCGTGTTGATGCAATCGGTGGCCGCGGCCTTGATTTCGCCGACGAGTTCGGCGCCGGTGGTGCCGGCGAACCGCGACGTGTCGCAGTCCGCCTGCGCCGACAGCATCGAAGGACGCGGCCGGAAAGGAAATTCCTGCGGTTCGGAGTGCTCACGGGGGTTGTCGGCCGGTAGTGGTGGGCGTTCGGAGGCGTCCAACACTCGGGGATCGACGGTTTTGCTTGTTGCGGCTGGGTTTTCGGCCAGCGCGGGTGCAGCGGGGGAGATCAGGCTCAGAGCTAGGGCGAGCAGCACTGCAGAACTCCGCCGACCGGCTGCACGTGGTGGTCTGATCGGCACGTTCGACCTCCTGGTTGGGGCTCGGGGTGGGAGAACGCGTGCACGCAAGGGGAATTCTTGCAGCCAGCAGTGATCTGGCGTCATAAGCCGCGATATAGAGTTCCGCTATGACGATCGAGATCCGCCAGCTGCGGATGATCTGCGCGATCGCGGAAACCGGCAGCATCACGCGCGCCGCGGCCCGGCTGGAGCTCACCCAACCTGCGCTGAGCAACCAGCTGCAGGCGATCGAGAAGATGCTCGGCGATCCGCTGTTCGTGCGCAGCAGAACCGGTGTGGTGCCGACGGATTTCGGCCGCCGGACCGTCGATCGCGCCCGGATCGTGCTGTCGGAAGTCGATTCCCTCTTCGGCGCGGCGGGCAGACCGTCGCCGTCGACCGATCCGCTGCACCTCGGATGCGCGCACCTGGCGTGCGTGCCCAGCGTCGTGGACCGGATGCAGGACGGCCGGCTGGGGCAGTCGGTGATGCTGCACGTCGAATCTTCCGCTGTAGTGCTGGCGGATTCGCTGTCCCAGGGGCGGTACGACGCGGGATTGGTTGCCAACGCTGAGGGTTTCTCCCTTGCGTTGGAACGACCGGTGATCAGCCGCATGCTCGTCCCCCGCTACCCGTGGTTCGTCGCGGTCGCCGCTGACCACTGGGCCGCCGACCGCGACGAGGTCCGGCTGGCCGATCTGGGCGACGAATCGTGGATCGGACCGCCCGGTGCCGACGACGGTTCGCTGGCCGTGTTCCGCGCCGCCTGCCTGGACGCCGGGTTCGAACCGCGGATCCAGTTCGAGGCACCCAGCGGCGGAGCGCGGGAACTCGTCGCGCGCGGCTACGGAATCCGGTTGGTGGAGCCCACCTTCGCCGTCCCGGAGGGCACCGCCGTGCTACCGCTAGCGGGTGATCCGCTGGTCGCCCGGCTGGCGGTGGCGTGGCGCCCGGACCGCCTGACCAGAACGCAGGCGGACGTGCTCTACCAGGACCTCGCGCAGGCCTACCTGGCGCACGTCCCGGACAACCCCGTCTTCCACCGCTGGTGGAACGCCCACCCCGAGGTCCACCCGGTCCCCTGAGCCGCGGCCCGAGTCCGCACCGGCACGACGTGGCACAGGGCACACTGACCGGTCGGTATGTCTGTGGTAGGTCTACTTGGACGCCCCTGAACAGGCGGCGGGCTCGGAGGTGTGGTCATGGGCGACGCGCGGCACGAGTGGATGCGGCCCGGTGCGTACGAGGTCGCGCCCGGTGTGCACCGGATCCCGCTCCCCCTTCCCAACGACGGCCTGCGGGCGGTCAACGTCTACGCGATCACCGACGGCGATGGACTCACCCTGGTCGACGGCGGCTGAGCGCTGGACGAGGCGCGCGAGCAGCTCACCGCCGGGTTGCGGCAGATCGGCGCTGGACTCGGCGACATCCGGCAATTCCTGGTCACGCACGCGCATCGCGACCATTACACGCAAGCCGTGGCCGTCCGGCGCGAGTACGGATCGCGGGTGCTGCTGGGCGAAGGCGAGCAGGACACGATCCGGAAGTTGATGGGTCCCGAGCACACGCCGCTGGACAAGCAGGTCGAGCTGCTCAACGCGTGCGGCGCGAAACCGGTGCGGGACGCGGTGATCGCCGCCCGCGGCACGAAGTACCGGTCGACCGACTGGGAAGAACCCGACGAGTGGATCATCGAGTCCACCGACGTCAGCCTGGCCGACCGACCGCTGCGCGCCCTGCCCACTCCCGGCCACACCCGCGGCCACGTGGTGTTCGTCGACGACTCGAGCGAGCTGCTGTTCGCCGGCGACCACGTGCTGCCGCACATCACCCCGTCCATCGGCTTCGAGCAGGCGCCCAGCGAATCGCCGCTGCGCGACTACATGACCTCGTTGCGGCTGGTCCGCGCGCTGCCGGACATGCAGCTGCTCCCCGCGCACGGCCCGGTGACCGACAGTGTGCACCAGCGGGTCGACGAGCTGCTGGACCACCACGACCGACGGCTGGCAACCACGGCCGAGGTCGTCGCGCGCGGTGCCATGACCGCCTACGAAGCAGCACGCGCGTTGACCTGGACCCGCCGCGAACACGCCCTGGACGACCTGGACCCGTTCAACCAGATGCTGGCGGTCCTCGAAACCTCGGCCCACCTCGACGTCCTGGTGCTGCAGACCAGACTCCGCACCGAGACCATCGACGGCGTCAAGCACTACGCCCCGGCTTGACCCGGTGTGGTCCACAGTTTCAATTGAAACTGTAGTTCCTCGTCGGGGAGCCGGGCGGATGCGGAGGACCGATGTCGACCGATGAGCTGGGCGCGGCCGTCGACGAGCTGCCGCTGGTGGACCACCACGTGCACGGCGCGCTCAGCGGTGAGGTCGACCGGGCCGAGTTGGAGATGCTGCTGACCGAGTCCGACCGGCCGGTTCCGCCGTGGATGACGCAGTTCGACTCACAGCTGGGCTTCGCCGTCCGCCGCTGGTGCGCGCCGGTGCTCGGTCTGCCGCCGCACGTCGATGCGGCGGATTACGTGGCACGGCGCGAAGAACTGGGCGTCCGCGAGGTCACACGCCGGCTGCTGACGGCCAGCGGTGTCGAGCACTTCTTGGTGGAGACCGGGTACAAGGGCGACACGATCCTCTCCCCCGCTGAGATGGCGTCGGCTTCCGGTGCGCGGGCGGACGAAATCGTGCGTCTGGAGACGGCGCTGGAGGACATCGCGCACGATGTCGGTGCAGCGGAACTGCCGGCGCACTTTCCGGAAGTGCTGGCGGAGCGCACGGTCGGCGCGGTGGGACTCAAGAGCATCGTGGCCTATCGCTTCGGTTTCGACTTCGACCCGCAGCGCCCGTCGAATGCCGAAGTCGTCGCCGCGGCAGACCGGTGGCTGCGCTCAGGTGGCGGGGTCGACGATCCGGTGCTGCTGCGATTCCTGCTCTGGTCCGGTGTCGACCGCGGCCTGCCGCTGCAACTGCACGCCGGGTACGGCGACCCCGACATCGACCTGCACCGCTGCGATCCGCTGCTGCTGACCCGGTTCATCGAACTCGTCGAACCGCACGGCGTGGACCTCGTGCTGCTGCACTGCTACCCGTACCACCGCAACGCCGGATACCTGGCGCAGGCGTTCCCCCACGTCCACTTCGACGTCGGCCTCGCGGTGAACCACACCGGCGCGCGCTCCTCCGCAGTGATCGCCGAATCCCTGGAACTCGCACCGTTCGCGAAGGTCCTGTTCTCCTCCGACGCCTGGGGCCCACCGGAGCTCCACCACCTCGGCGCGCTCCTCTGGCGACGCGGCATGCGCACCGCACTCGGTGAATGGGTGACCGCAGGCGATTGGTCCACATCGGACGCGATCCGGGTAGCGCGAATGATCGGGTGGGACAACGCCCGCCGCCTCTACCGCCTGGACGCATGACTGCGATCACCGGGACAGGTGCGCGGAGAAGAACCCGACCACGTGGTTCCGGATCGCGGGTACCGATTCGGCCGGGTCGATCGCGCCGACCAGCTTCGCCCGGTCCTCGGCGCTCATCAGCCCGGCGTCCTGTAGCTGCGGCACCATGCTTCCGTAGTCGGTGAGCACCCAGTGCGTGGCGTTGTCTCAGCGCGCCCAACAGGCTTATCTGCTCGTCGAGCTGGTCGGTTCGGCGCGGCCCGGAACGACGCACCGATGTCGAAATCCGTTGTGGACGGCAGATCCCGAGGTCTTGCGGCCCTCGATCGGCCGCCCTACGATCCCTGAAACTCGATCGATCGATCGAGTGGTTTGCGGAGAGCTGATCGAATCGGCTCGCGGCGGGAGTGATGGGATGCAAGGCACCAAGGAACTGCGTCGGGTGGCTTCCGCCGCGTTCGTCGGCACGGCGCTGGAGTGGTACGACTACTTCCTCTTCGGCGCCGCGGCCGCGCTGGTCTTCGACCGCGTGTTCTTCCCGGATCTCGATCCGAGCACCGGCCTGATCGCCTCCTTCCTCACCTTCGCGGTCGGCTTCGTCGTCCGGCCGCTGGGCGGAATCCTGTTCGGGCACATCGGTGACCGCTTCGGCAGACGCCGGGCACTGACCGCCACCCTGCTGATCATGGGGCTGTCCACCGGTGCGATCGGACTGCTGCCCGGCTACCAGCAGATCGGATTCGCGGCCCCGCTCCTGCTCGCCTTCCTGCGCTGCCTGCAAGGGATGTCCGCGGCCGGCGAATGGTCCGGCGCGACGCTCATGGCGGTCGAGCACGCGCCCGAAGGACGACGCGGCTGGTACGGCGCGATGCCGCAGTACGGAGCGCCAGCGGGCACCCTGCTGTCCAGCGGCGCGATGGCGCTGGCGACCCTGCTGCCCGACGAGCAGTTCTTGTCGTGGGGTTGGCGGGTTCCGTTCCTGGTTTCGTTCGTGCTGCTGGTGGTCGCCTTCCAGGTTCGGCGCCGGGTCGAGGAATCGCCGCTGTTCGAACGGGAATCCCGGGAGAAGGTGCCGGTCCTGGCGGTGCTGCGGGGCCACTGGCGGGAGGTCCTGATCGCGTTGTCGGCGACCATCGCCAACACCGGGGGCCTCTACCTGCTGACGACGTTCCTCGTCGGCTACGGCACGACCACCTTGGGGCTGTCCAGGCAGGTGATGCTCGCGGCGACGCTGATCCCGGCGGCGCTGGAGTTCGCGGTGATGGTGTTCAGCGCTCGGCTGACGGACCGGTTCGGCCCGGCCCGCATCTGCGTCTTCGGTTCGCTGCTCTCCACGGTCACCGCTTTCCCGGTGTTCCTGCTGGTCGACACGCGATCCCCGGCGTTAGTGGTGCTGGGGGCCGTCATCGGGATCAGCATGCTCACCGTCACCTACGCCGCGCTGGGCACCCTGCTCGCGTCGATCTTCCCGCCTCCGCTGCGCTACACGGGCGTCGCGATGGGCGTCAACCTCGCCGGGGTGGTCGGCGGGCTGCTGCCCTACTTCGCCACCCAGCTGCTCGTGGTGTCCGGCAACGCTTCTTGGCCCGCAGCGACGCTGCTGCTCACGATCTCGGTGTGGAGCCTGCTCGGCAGTCTCGCCGCCCAGCGCCGGACGCGCGCGGGAACCGAAGCACGGCAACCCGAACCAGCGGCCTGACCGCGACGAGAGGAAACCCAGCATGCCCAGCGTGATGACCGCATCAGGTTCGGTCGACCGGGATCGCCTCGGCCCGACCCTGCCCCACGAGCACCTGTTCATCAACCTGCTCCGAGAACGCCGCGGGGATGGCCTGATCGTCGACGAGCAGCTGGTCACCGAGGAGGTCGGCGCGTTCGCCGAGCTCGGTGGCGGCACGATCGTGGACCTGACCTCCGCCGAACTGACCATCGGTGCCGCGCCGGTTCCCAGCAACGACGCCACCGGCAGCACCCGCGACCCGCAGAACGTCCTGGCCATCGGGCGCGTCGCGAAGGCCAGCGGGCTCAACGTGGTGCTGGGCACCGGGCACTACCGGGACCCGTTCCTGGAGCAGGACTGGTTCGACCGGCACGACCCGGACCAGATCGCCGAGCACATGGTCCGGGACCTGACCGAAGGCTTCCCCGGAACCGACATCTCGGCGGGCATCATCGGCGAGATCGGCGCCGACAAGTGGTACATCTCGGCGGCCGAGGAGCGGTCGTTCCGCGCTGCCGCCCGCGCCCATCGCGCCACCGGGGCCGCGATCTACACGCATGCGGCGCGCTGGCCGGTCGGCCTGCCGCAGCTCGACCTGCTCGCCGAGGAGGACGTGGCGCCGGAGCGGATCGCGATCGGCCACTGCGACCTGGTCGAAAAGCCCGGCTACGCGCTGGAGATCGCACGCCGCGGGGCCTACGTCGGGATCGACACCATGTTCACGGCGAACCCGCACGAGGTGAGTCGGCGGGTGGCGATGGTGGTCGAGCTCGCACGGGCCGGTCATCTCGACCAGATCCTGCTGTCCCACGACGTGTGCGTGAAGTCGCAGCTCAGCGCCTACGGCGGCACCGGCTACGCCTTCGTGCAGACGGTCTTCCGGAAGGCCCTGCGCGAGGCCGGGATCGACGACGGCGAGTTCGAGCACATCACCGTCGCCAACCCAGCTCAGCTGCTCTGCGGATGACCAGAATCGAAACCGAGTTCAACGAGAGCGCGATTCACACGCTCGGGAGGTGGAGTTCGGCCCAGGGATCGGTGGGGACGGTTTCCGTGCTGCGCCCCAGGTCGTCCAGGATCCGGGACTGCCGCTTCGGTTGACGCAGGGTGATCGCGCGTTCCGCCAACGACAACGACGGCAGCTGAGCGACCAACCGCTCCTCCAGTCGGTGGCAGTCCTCCGGTGCGCGCAACCAGACGATCATGACCAGGTTGTGCTCACCGGTCACCGCAGCGCAGAACCGGATCTCCGGGAGCTTGGCCAGTGCCCGGCCCACTTCCGACAGCTCCTCGGCGGGCGCGTTCGCCCAGAAGATCGCCGACACAGGCCAGCCCGTGAGACTCTGCGCGACTTCGCAGCGGATCGACACCAGCCCTTGGTCGACCAGCTTCGCCAACCGCCGCCGCGCGGTCGACACGCTGGTCCCGGTCAGTTCGGCGAGCTCGGCCACGCTCCGCCGCCCATCGGTGCTCAGCGCGACGATCAGATCGCGGTCCTTCTCGGTCAGCACGCCCTGTTTCGCGCGCGGAGGCGCGTGCGCGGCCAGCTGCGCGCGCTGCGCTGGGGACAGCGCGTTGAGCCGCCACTGCACGCCTTCGCTGAAAACCGTCGTCGCGGTGTGCACACTCGTCCGCCGCACTCCCGGATGGTGGCTGAGCTCGTCGAGCACGAATCGCGACAGCGCGGGCAGACTCCGCGCGTTGATCAGCACCAGCAGGTCGCGACCGCTGCCCACGTGGTGCACCGAAACGACTTGCGGCAGCCGGGCAAGCAGGACCGCGAGCCGGTCCCGCTCGCTCGGCCGGCAGTCGATCTCCACGCATCCCAGCACGAACGCCGTCGGCGCGATCAGCCGCGCGTAAGCGGTCATCCACACCAGGCCCTGCTCGGTGATGCGCTGCCACCGGCGGGCGGCCGTGCTCGGATCCACCCCCAGCACCGAACCGATGACCTGCCAGGAACCACGCGGGGCGATCTGCACGGCGTTGACGAGCGACAGATCGACCTCGTCGAGGCTGGACGAATCTTGCATGCACGGACCTTCACATGACGATTTCCAGCAATCCAAGCAGCGCTTCTGGTGCGTTGTCCACCCTGTCGTGAACTGCGGGCGGCTGCCCGCGCTCGACTTCGCCCGGAGACCTCATGGACACAGCGCGTACCCGGCCGACCCGGTTGGACCGGGTGTTCGCCGGCATCGAGCGGATCGGCAGCAAGCTGCCCGAACCGTTCTTCCTGTTCGTCTACCTGCTCGCGGCGCTAGCGGTGATCTCCACCGCGGTGGCCGCTTTCGGCGTCACCGTCGACGTTCCCGGCAAGGCCGAACCGGTCCCGGTGCGGGCGGTGCTCAGCACCGACGGCCTGGTCTGGTTCCTGACCAACTTCGTGGACAACTTCATCGGATTCCCGCCGCTGGGCACCGTGCTGGCGATGATGCTGGTGGTCGGGTTCGCCGAACGGACCGGTTTCCTGTCCTCCGCAGTGACGCTCGTGTTCGGCCGCGCGCCGCGCTGGCTGCTCCCGTACGTGGTGGCGTTCGTGGCGTGCCAGGCGCACGTCATGTCCGACCCGTCGCTGATCGTCATCCCGCCGCTGGCCGCGCTGATGTTCAAAGCGGCCGGACGACACCCGGTGGCCGGTCTGATCGGCGCTTTCGCCTGCGGCGCAACGGGTTACGGCGGCGGAATCCTGGTCGGATCGCTGGACGGGCTGCTGGTGGGCATCACCGAGAAGGCGGTCCAGATCGCCCCGCTCGGCGTCGAGGTGCATACGCACATCGCGATGAACTACTTCTTCGCGGCCACCGCGGGACTGCTGCTGCCGCTTGTCGGCGGGTTCCTGATCGACCGGGTATTGGAACCGCGACTGGGCCCGTGGACCGACCCCGACGGCGAGCAGACCGCTGAGCTCACCCCGCAGCAGCGCAAGGGTGTGTGGCGGGCGTTCGCACTGCTCGCCGTCTACGCGGTGGTGGCTTTCGGCGCCTGGCTGATTCCCGGCAGCTTCCTGCGCGGGGACGACGGAGCGCTGGTGCCGTCGCCGTTCCTGGACAGCATCGTGCCGCTGATCATCATCGCGTTCCTGCTGGCCGGACTCGCCTACGGCCTGACTGCGGGCACCGTCGCCCAGCGCGCCGACGTGCCGCGGATGATGACCGAAACCGTCAAGGACATGGCGGGCTACATCGTCTTCATCTTCGTCGCCGCCCAGTTCATCGCGCTGTTCACCTGGTCGAACCTGGGCACCCTGATCGCCATCAGCGCGGCCGACGGGCTGCGCGCCGCGCACCTGACCGGATTCCCGGCCATCCTGGTGATGGTGCTGCTGACGACGGTGGCGAACCTGTTCATCACGT
This sequence comes from Saccharopolyspora sp. NPDC002376, assembly GCF_053593195.1. Classification (NCBI taxonomy): domain Bacteria; kingdom Bacillati; phylum Actinomycetota; class Actinomycetes; order Pseudonocardiales; family Pseudonocardiaceae; genus Saccharopolyspora; species Saccharopolyspora sp. NPDC002376. Next base: position 37,719 of record NZ_JBSFBZ010000052.1, on the reverse strand, counting down.
CCGGCTCGGCGCTGTGGTCGCTGCTGGCCCCGGTGATGATCCCGGCGTTCTCCATCCTCGGCTACGACCCGGCGTTCATCCAGGCCGCGTACCGGATCGGCGACTCGACGACGCAGGCGGTCAGCCCGCTCAACGCCTACGTCTACATCCTGCTCAGCGTCAACCGGAAGTACCAGCCGGAGACGCAGCTGGGCACCCTGCTGGCGCGGTTGAGCTTCTTCGTGCTGCCGTTCTTCGCGATGTGGCTGCTGATCCTCGCCGCGTTCTACTTCTTCGACCTGCCCATCGGCCCGGGTTCGGGCATCCGGCTGTAACCGTCCACAGAGGAGAGATGATGAAGTTCGACGAGCTCGTAGCGTTGCGGCGCGACTTCCACAAGCACGCCGAACCGGCGTTCCTGGAAATCCGCACGTCCAGCATCGTCGTGTCCCGCCTGCGCGAACTGGGCCTGGAACCGCTGACCGGCCAAGCCGCGATGCGCGCCGAAACCGTGGTGGACTACCCCACCACCGAGCAGCGCGAACTGTTCGCCGAGCGTGCGATCCGCACCGGCGCGGACGCGGAGAACGTCGGGCACGCCGCGGAGTTCGGCACCGCGGTGATCGTCGATGTCCGCGGCAACCGGCCCGGCCCGACCTGGGCGCTGCGCTTCGACATGGACGCCCTGCCGCTGGCCGAGTCAGACAGCACCGAGCACACCCCGGCGGCTCACGGATTCCACTGCGACTACGGCGCGATGCACGCCTGCGCCCACGACGGCCACACCGCCATCGGCCTCGGCCTGGCGAGCCGCCTGGTCGCTGACAACGACTTCGCGGGCACCGTGCGCTTCCTGTTCCAACCCGCAGAAGAAGGCGGGCGCGGCGCCGCGTCGATGCTCGCCGCCAACGCGGTCGAAGGCGTCGACCGCTTCGTCGCCGTGCACCTCGGCTTGGACGACCCGGCCGGCAAGGTCAGCGGCGGAATCCAGGGCCTGCTGGCCACGACCAAGATGCGCGCCACCTTCACCGGCACCGCAGCACACGCCGCCGGAGCCCCCGAGCAGGGCGCGAACGCACTGGTCACAGCAGCAAGCGCACTCCTGAACGTCATGGCACTGCCGCGCTACTCGTCGGCGGACACCCGCATCAACGTGGGCACCCTGCAGGGCGGTGACAACGTCAACATCGTCCCGTCCTGGGCCCAGATGACCCTCGAAGCCCGCTCAACGGACTCCGATGTCAGCGCCTCCCTGACCGAACGCATCAAGACCACCCTGCGAGGCTCCGGCGAAATGCACGGAGTGGCGGTCGACGTCGTGGAAACCGGCGGGTCGGCCACTATGGACTGCGACACCGAGCTGGTCGACACGATCAACGCAATCGCCGCCGACCTCGCCGATGCCACAACCACCGAGGGCCTCAAGCTAATGGGCGGCAGCGACGACGCCAGCCTCTTCGCCCGAGAAGTCCAGCGAAACGGCGGAATCGCCACCTACATGACGGTCGGCGGAGGCAACGAGGCCCCCCACCACAACCCGCTGTTCGACATCGACGAACGCGCCATCCCAGTCGCCCTCGACGTCCTGGAACACCTCATCCGCCGCTGACGGACCCGGTGCAGGGCACCTTTGACCGACTAGCCGGTCAAAGGGTGCCCTGCACCCCTCACCTGATCAGCGGCAGCGTTCGGTCGGGACGTAGGACTCGGAGCCGGTCGGGGCGGTGCGGATCCGTCCCGATGCGGAGACCACCTCGGGCCGGATCTCCGACGTGGGGCGCTGGTCCGCCTTGAGGCTGAACACCGAGATCGGTTTGTCCTCCGGGTGGCCGACGCAGTCGAAGAACAGGAAGCCGCTGGCGCCCGCCAGCTGGTCCGTGCCGTGCATCCGGTGGAACTGCGAGGTGACTGCCTTCGGGGTGACCACCTTCGGCCCACCCACCCCCGCGATCAAGCCAGCGGGCAACTGTCTTGTCGCCCACAGCCGCAAGTCAAGCGAAAATCGAGAAACCGCCCCACCCACCGCTCTAGCATCTGCCGGGTGGACACCATCGAAGCGCTGGCCCCGGATGTGCGGCAGGGCGACACCGCTGCCCTGCTGGAGGTCGACGCCGACGAACTCGCTCGCTACGCGGCCGAAGTCGCACATCCGTGGTGGCGTCGCAAGCTGTGCGCAACCGCGCTCGCCGGGCGTGTTCCGGAAGCACACGTGCCCGAGCTGCTGGACCGCATCCGCGACTGCAGCGACACCGCCGAGGTGCGCATCGCGCTGCTCGACGTCTTCTGGTACCGGGAAGAACTCCTGCCGTGGCTGCGGCACGAGGACCGGAAGAACGACAACTCGTACGGGATGCCCGAGGCCATCCTGAAAGCACGTGGCATGGCAGGCGATCGTACGGCCGCGCATGAGCTGTCGACGCTTGCGAACGATCCGTGGACGCACCGCCGCGTGCTGGGCGAGGCCGGGCTGGACGCACTCGTCGCCAGGTACGGAACCGATGCGATCGTCGCTGATCTTGGGGACGAGCGTCCCGAAGACCGCGCATTCCACGTGCGCATGCGGCGTCGCGCGGGAGAGGACGTGACCGACGCTCTCGCCGATCCCGACATCGGCGTAGCACATCTTGCCCACACCCTCGTCGACGATGCGGAAAGGTTGCGCGCGTATCTCGAAGAAGCACCGACGGTCGACGCGAAGCTGTGGGCTGCGTGCGCGCTGTACCGCCTCAATAGGGACCTCCTTGAGATCCTGGCGATCTACAACTCGCTCGGGCGGCCTCGCGTCGAGGTCGACGGTCTCGATGCGGAGATCCGCGCTGCGATCCGGCGTGAGTACGTGCCCTCCTGCCAACCGCGGACCGATCCTCGCTGGCGGGTCGAAGCGATCTGCGCCTTACCGGTTCCGGCACCTGACGAGCACGACCAGGTCACATTCGCGAGAGCGGTACTCGCTGCGGCGAACCTCTCACCGGGGTTCCCAACCTCGGGCGGCGCCTCCGAAGGAGAAAACACGTACAACGAGATCAAGCACGAGGGCGGCACGGTCTGCGTCAGCACTCTCGGCCGATTCGTCACGAGCTACGCGGAGAACCCCGCAGCGCGGAGTGCGCTTGAGGCGGCCGGATTCCGCTGGATCGACGAAACCCTCCGCTCGACGACCGTCACCGGGCTCTGCGTCTACTTCTTCGGCTCCCGCGAACCGCTCCAAGTGCACGACCTCCTCTTCCACTGGCAGGACTGAGTCTTTCCGCTCTGACGTGTGCCGATCGGCGAGGCCCCACCATCCTCGCCGCCGAACAGCTCGGGACGACAATTTGCACATCGCACTCGCGGCAACGGGCAAACGACCCGGTTGGCCGCCGCCCGGGCGGCGCAAGCCGTCGGCTTGGACCTGTCGGCTCCGATGCTGCACCGAGCACGGCGCACGGCAGCGCAGGAGGGCATCGACAATGTCTCGTTCGAGCAGGGCGATACCCAGGTGCATCCATTCCCGGATGGCGGCTGGTCACTGCCGCACGTTGAGGCCTCACGGCCAGGTGGCGATCACCTCCTCGCTGCCAACCAGCCGAAGCGGCGCAGCGCGGTAGCGAAGCGCTCGGTTTCGGCGGCCAGACGCCCCAGACTGCCAGTATCGATCTCACCCGCGCGGATTCGACTCTCCTCGTCCGCCAAGTCCTGATGCAGCACCAACATTGCGGACGCCATCTCCGGCGGTGTGTCGATCCGCGCGGGGATCATCTCGTTCAGGTTCGGCCGGTCGCCGAGGACTGGAAATGCCGCAGCCACAACGCAGTCCGTGCACTCCAGCACTCCCGGCGACAGGCCTGTGCACCGCTCCCCTGGACGTGAACACAATTCCACCTCGTCGGTTTGGAACAGCCGCCGACACCAGGACCTGACCGAGGAATCCGTTGTGCTGCAACGAATATGAGCAAACCTGCACCATTCCGGGACGACTCCCTTGCGGTATTGGAAGTGTTGGATCTGGTCGGTCTCCGAAAGAGATGAATCTAGCTCCGGTTTCATGTTAATAGCCCCCTACCCCGCCAATCCCTGCCCTTACCACCCGTTGTGGTAATTACTGAATCTTGTTGCAACGTGCCATCATCGACAACGCCGTGACCATGTGCGCAACAGGTGACCAGCGTTTGGAACGGAGTAGATCGTGGCCAGAACCCCAAGGGGACGAGCACTGGGAAATGCGCTTCGCGAGGCACGCCAGGAGCACGGACTGACCGTCCGGGGCTTTGCCACTCAGCTTGGACGAGATCCTGGTGTCTTGTCGAGATGGGAAACGGGCGACCGGATACCCAAGCCGGAACAGGTCGCTCAGATCTTGACCGCGCTGGGCGTCAACGGGCAGCGCTTCGAGGAAGTCATAGACCTCGCGTACGGTGCGAGCGATTCGAGCTGGGTGGCGACAACGCTCCCCGAGAACCGGCAACAGCTCGCCGCCCTGCTCGATCTGGAGCAGGGCGCCACCAAAATCACCGAGGTATCGCCGTTGCTCGTCCCCGGTTTGCTGCAGACGACCGACTACATCCGGGGCATCATGGGTACCGGGCTACCTGCTGGAGAGCTCGCTACCCGCGTTTCGATCCGGATCGGGCGCCGAGAGGTACTCACCGGCCACAACCCCACGCAGTTCATCGGCATGATCGGCAAATCAGCACTGACACAGGTCGTCGGATCCCCCGACGTCCTCACCGAGCAGCTCAAGCACCTCCTGGAAATCGGGCGGTGCCCGAACATCGAACTGCGGATCATCCGGTCCGATTCTGGCTGGAACCCCGCGCTGGACGGGCCGTTCATGCTGATCGAAGGACCGTCTGGCGTGGCCGTGCATCTCGAGAACCGCAAGTCGGGGCTCTTCCTCCATGAAGAAGCAGACATTCGCATGTACAGGCAGGCGATCGAGATGGTACGAACGGCCACGCTGAGCCCGGAAGACTCAGTGAAGCTCATCGCGGACTTGGTTGGCAGGATGGAGCGAAAGACATGACCACCTCGAAGACATGGATCAAATCGTCCCGCAGCCAGAGCACATCAACTTGCGTTGAGATGACGACCGACCTCGACGAGATTCGCGACTCCAAGAACCCGTCCGGCCCGACGTTACGGGTTGACGCAACCAGCTTCGTGCAGGCCGTCAAGGACGGGCGGTTCGACCGCTGACGAGTTGCGCGAGCCGTCCGTGATCGTTGGTCTCGGGCGGTTCGCGTAACCCTGGGCGGGGTTCGTCGTTGATCTCCCTGACGTGCTGGGAGGTCATCATGCGGCGCTGTTCGCTGGCCCTGCTTCTTGCTCTGGTTACGGTTTTCGCTGGGTTGACCACTGCGAATACCGGTTCCGCGCAGGCTGGTTGGTCGGCTCGTGGGGAGGAGTACCCCTCGACCGCCACCGAAACCGACGTTGCGATTCCGATGTCCGACGGCACCGTTCTGCGCGGTGATGTGCAGCGGCCTGCTGATGCTGATGGGAATCCGCTCGACGGGCGGTTTCCCGTGCTGTTGACCATCACCGCGTACAACAAGACCGTGCTGAACGGGCCCGGGGCCGCTGCGATGGGCGATCCGGGCTACTTCGTCAAGCGCGGGTACGTGCAGGTCACCGTCGATGCGCGCGGTACCGGCAGCTCAGGTGGTGCTTGGTCGGCGTTCAGCGAGCGGGAGAACACCGACGCCGGTGAGATCGTCGAGTGGGCCGCCTCCGCCGAACGGTCGTGGAGCAACGGTTCCGTTGGCATGCACGGTCCTTCGTACATGGGGATCAGCCAGCTGTTCGCCGCCGCCAACCGGCCAGCTGGGCTCAAGGCCATCTTCCCGCAGGTCCCGGCCGCCGACACCTACCGCGATGTGGTCGCTTCCGGTGGTGCGATCGACGTCGGGTTCATCCCGCTGTGGTTGGGGCTGGTCACCAGCACCGGGCTCATCCCGCCGGCGTACGGCGCCGGCGAACCCGACAACGCGTTGCAGATGTACCTGTCGCGGATCCAGGGAGCCACCGGGTTCACCGCGCCGATGCTGCTTTCCGCGACGCTCGGGTTGGATTCGGCCTTCGACGGGCCGTTCTACGCCGAGCGCTCGCCGATCAACGTGGTCGACCGCATCGACGTGCCCACCTTCCTCGTCGGCGGCGAGTACGACCTGTTCCAGCGCGGGACGCCGATTGTGTTCGACCGGCTCCGGGAACGCGGCGTTCCGACCAAGATGCTCTTCGGCCCGTGGGATCACCTGCAGGGCAGCAGCGGCGCCGGAGTCGAGGACGCCGGGTACGGCACGTTGCAGGAGCTCCAGCTGCGCTGGTTCGACCACTACGTGCGAGGCCTGGCCGATCCGGCGCTGGACGCCGACATCCCACCGCTGACCTGGCACGAGATCGGCTCCGGCCAGTGGTACCAGGCGCAGGACTGGATCGACGAGCAGCGCGCCACCACGTTCCAGCTCTCCGGCACCTCGCTCCCCGGTTCACCGGGGAAACTGGTCACCGACAACGCCGAATCGGGGCAGACCACCGTCGCACCGGTCCCCGTCTCCGGGCTGTGCACCCGTTCGGCCAACCAGTGGACCGCAGGCCTGCCCAACACCGCCGGGCTCGGCAAGCTGTGCGAGGACAACCGGTGGAACGACCTGTCCGGCGCGGTTTTCGAGACCGATCCGGTGGTTGAGCCACTGCGGATGCGCGGTCCGATCAACGCGCGGCTGAACATGTCGACGCCGACCGGGAACGGCATGCTGTCGGTCTCGGTGTCGTCGGTGTCGCCGACAGGTGAGGTCAACCGGCTGACCGGCGGCTGGCAGGTCCTGTCCCACCGGGCGCTGGACGAGTCCCGCTCGCGCTACCTCGACGGACAGCTGATCCAGCCGTACCACCCGTTCACCAAGGAAGCCCAGAACCTGTTGCAGCCAGGCGAAATCGCGCCGGTCGACGTGGAGGTCTTCCCCACCGGCGCGGTCATCCCGCCCGGCCACAAGCTGCGGATCGCGGTGCAGGCCTACGACGTCCCGCACCTGCTCCCCACGCTGCGCGACCTCCCGGCGGCCCTGTCCCCGCTGACCATCCACACCTCACCGGAACACTCGTCCCAGCTCACCCTGCCCACGATCCCCGCAGACAGGTGAGCTGCCGTCTTCCGCCGTCAACTAGTGGGAACCAATTCGGCCAGCAGGGCCTGGACCCGGCGCTCGATCTCGTCGCGGATCTCGCGGACGTCCGCGACGCCCTTCCCCGCTGGGTCGGACAGCTGCCAGTCCAGGTAGCGCTTGCCCGGGAAGACCGGGCAGGCGTCGCCGCAACCCATGGTGATCACCACGTCAGCCGCTTCGACGGCGTCGGTGGTGAGTTTCTTGGGAACCTCGCGCGACAGGTCGATGCCCAGTTCACTCATGGCGGTCACAACAGCGGGGTTGACGGTCTCGGCTGGAGCGGATCCGGCCGAGCACACGGTCACCCGGCCTCCGGCGTGGTGCTGCAGCAGAGCCGCGGCCATCTGCGACCGGCCCGCGTTGTGGACGCAGACGAACAAGACTTCAGGGGTGCGGGGCACGATCGCTCCAGGTTCAGACGGTGGTGCGGGCGGGTTCGGTGAACCAGCGGCGGGCGGCCAGGGAGACGTAGACCAGGCCGACCAGCACCGGCACCTCGATGAGCGGGCCGACGACGCCGGCCAGGGCTTGTCCGCTGGTGACGCCGAACGTGCCGATGGCCACCGCGATCGCGAGCTCGAAGTTGTTGCCCGCGGCCGTGAACGACAGCGTCGCCGACCGCTCGTAGTTCAGCCCGATGGCCTTGCCCAACGCGAAAGAACCGGCCCACATGATCGCGAAGTAGGCCAGCAGCGGCACAGCGATGCGAGCGACGTCCACGGGCCGGCTGGTGATCTGGTCGCCTTGCAGGGCGAAGAGGATCACGATGGTGAACAGCAGGCCGTAGAGGGCGACCGGGCCGATCTTGGGCAGGAACCGGGTTTCGTACCAGTCCCGGCCCTTGGCTCGTTCGCCGAGCTTGCGCGTCAGGTATCCGGCGACCAGCGGGATGCCGAGGAAGATGAGCACGGACTTGGCGATCTGCCACGCCGAGAAGTCCAGACCGACCTGGGGCAGGCCGAGCCAGCCGGGCAGCACCGAGAGGTAGAACCAGCCGAGAGCGGCGAACGCGACGACCTGGAACACCGAGTTCAGCGCCACCAGCACCGCGGCGGCCTCGCGATCACCGCAGGCCAGGTCGTTCCAGATGATCACCATGGCGATGCAGCGGGCCAGGCCCACAATGATCAGACCGGTGCGGTACTCGGGCAGGTCGGGAAGGAACACCCACGCCAGCGCGAACATCACCGCCGGGCCGAGGATCCAGTTGAGCACCAGCGAGGAGATCAGGAGCCGCCGGTCGCCGGTGACGGTGTCCAGCCGGTCGTAGCGGACCTTGGCCAGCACCGGATACATCATCACCAGCAGGCCCAGTGCGATCGGCAGCGAGATCCCGTCGACCTGCACCGCGTCGAGCGCCGGACCGAGGCCGGGGATCCAGCGCCCGGCGAGGAGTCCGACCAGCATCGCGGCACCGATCCACACCGGCAGCAATCGGTCCAACGTGGACAGACGTGCCATTGTCGCGTCCCGACTCATGCAGTCACCCCATCGGCCGGAGCGAGCACGCTGGACAGCGAACCCAAGACCTCGGGGCGCACCCGGTAGTAGATCCACGTGCCGCGGCGTTCGCCCTCGATCACGCCAGCCTCGCGCAGCACCTTGAGGTGGTGCGAGATCGTCGGTCCGGACAGCTCGAAAGCCCCGGTCAGGTCGCACACGCACGCCTCGCCGCCCGCGTGCGAGGCGATCAACGACAGCAACCGCAAGCGCACCGGCTCGCCGATCGCCTTGAACACGCGCGCCAGCTCAACCGACTGCTCAGCTGTCAGCGGCTCCCCCATCAACGGTGAGCAGCACAGCTCCGATCCTTGTTTCGACACCCCTCTAATTTGACACACCTCGAATCAGGGAGCAAACTGTCCCCGTTGATTCGATATCCATCTAGATAGGAGTTGTGATGTCGCGTATCCAACTCGCCCTCCGGGTCGGCGACCTGGAAGGCTCGATCTCCTTCTACTCGAAACTCTTCGGCGCGGAACCGGCCAAGCGCCGCCCCGGCTACGCCAACTTCGCCATCGCCGACCCACCGCTCAAGCTCGTCCTACTGGAAGGCGAGCCTGGCCAGACCACGGTGATGGACCACCTCGGCGTCGAGGTGGATGACACTGGAACCGTCCAGGACGCCACCGAGCGACTGGCCTCCCTGGGCCTGTTCACCCATGTCGAGAACGACACCACCTGCTGCTACGCCCGCCAGGACAAGGTCTGGGTGCACGGCCCCGGCCGCGAACCCTGGGAGGTCTACGTGGTCAAGGCCGACTCCGAGACCGCGGGAGAATCCCCGAACCTCCTGGCCGAGCCCAGCGAGACGCGAGGCAAGTGCTGCAGCTGAGGCCGTCGCGCATTAGCAGAGGATCACCGCACCGTCAAACCCCTGGCCTCCTGGCCGACGTCTTGGGGCGAGACGCTCGGAGTTCGGCGGAGCAGGCGGACAGTGTAAAGCGCGTACCAGATTCCGGTGATTCCCAAGCCGATTCGTTGCCACAGGCCGTGGTAGCGCCCCACCTGGGTGTCCATGTCGAAGCTGTTGGCAGCGACCACGATGGCTGCGGGGATCAGGATCGCGACGATGACGCTGAGGGCCGCCCAGGCCAGTTCGCGGTTCCGCGCTGAGCGGTACGCGACAGCGAGGACGGCGGCCGTCAGCGCACCGAAGGTCGGGAACATGTTCAGGTTGTGCACCCAACCGGACAGGGAGTAGTCGGTAGTCCCCCGACTCCCGACCGGATAACCCACGTACGGGTCGGCGGTGAAGATCCCCTGGATGATCAGCCCCAGGCCGAAAGCCCCGGTGAGCAACGGGATCGCGCGACCACCGGGGAGCACACATCGCAAGCCCACGGCGAAGGCGATCGTCAGCGCTCCGGTCGCGATGAAGTTGACGATCTGGATCCAGCCCTGGTCGCCCAGGCTGAGCTCACTCCCCCAGTGGTGCAGCGGATCGTAGCCGGAGCGCAGCTCGCCCTGGATCAGGATGACGACGATGAACAGCAGCGGAGCCATCCCACAGGCGAGCAGAGCGTGGGTGGCCCGGCCCTTGCGCGCGATCATGTTCGTCTCCTTAGCATTGTTAAATCCTTAACAGCGCTAAGCTAGCTTTAGCACTGTTAAGGTGTCAACCGTGGAGGACGCCAAGCGCAACGGGCTCGACCGCAATTCCGTGGTCGCAACGGCCCTGGATCTGCTCGACGAGGTCGGCCTGGACGGCTTGACGGTGCGGCGGCTGGCGACCGAACTCGGCGTCAAGTCACCCGCGCTGTACTGGCACTTCCGCGACAAGCAGGAGTTGCTGGACCTGATGTCCCAGCAACTCCAGACCGCGGAGGGCGGGACGCAGCCGCGCGAAGGCGAACCCTGGCCGGAGTGGATCGCCCGGCTGGCCCACGAACGCCGCGCCCTCCTGCTCTCCCGCCGCGACGGCGCCCGTTTGGTTTCCGGCAGCAGCCCCGGCCCCGACGTAGCGCGGAGGTTCAACGACGACCTGCGCGTTCTCTCGGAGTACGGGTTCAGCCCGGTCCAGGCGATGCGCGCGGTCATCGCCATCGGGCACTACATCACGGGCTTCGTCCTGGAAGAACAAGCCGCGCGCACCGAAAGCCGCGAGCAGGGGCGTTCCCAGGAACAAACCGCCCCGCGAGAACGGTTGCCCTTCCTGGAAGCGGCCATCCAGGAAGGCGGACCGCCGGAAGGTCCCGAAGCCTTCGAACAGGGCTTGGGCATGCTCATCGACGGAATGCGTGCGCTGCCGAAAGAGCAGTGACCTTCTGAGCTGAGGCCACGCCCGCGCACAAGGGATTCAGGCGGATTCCCGGGAGATCAGCTGGTGTGCGAGCACCACCTCGCGGGCCGGGCCGGTCTCCTCTTCGTCCAAGCGGTCCAGCAACATCCGGGCTGCGGTGCGGCCGATCTCGCGGGCTGGGTTGAGCACGGTCGTCAACGCCGGTGAGACCATCGACGCCGCCTCGATGTCGTCGTAGCCGGCGATCGCCAGCTGCGCGGGCACTTCCAAGCCTCGGTCCCGGGCGACGTCCAGAGCGCCGATCGCGATGAGGTCGTTGGCGCAGGCGATGACGTCCGGCGGGGTCGCAGCGTCCAGCAGCCGGGCCGCACCGGTCTGGCCTCCCTCGCGGGTGAAGTTCGTCCAGCACACGAGGTCGTCGGGAACGCTCATCCTCGCTTCGGCCAGCGCCTGCCGATATCCCTCGAAGCGCTCCCCGCCCGGCTGGACGTCCGGTTCGCCGCCGATGAATCCGATCCGGCGGTAGCCGCGTTGGACGAGGTGCCGCACGAGATCGCGCATCCCTTCGGTCTCGGCAGCCCGCACCACGTCGCCGGGGCCTGCACCAAGTGGGCCACCGAGCCGGACCAACTGGGCGCCGGAGCCGATGATCAGGTCCAGGTCCTCAGCGGTGGCGCCGTAGCGACCGAGGACGATGCCGTCCAGGTGGCGGTTGGTCAGCTGCCGCAGGACTGCCGGGAGGTGCGGGCCGCCCAGCGGCGCCTCGCAGACGACGGTGAGGTACTCCCGCCCCAGCGTCACTTCCTGCATGCCGACGGCGAGCTCCGCGTTGAAGGGGTTCGCGAGGTCCGGAACGACCAGCCCCAAGGTGTTCGTCCGCTGCGTCCGCAGGCCCCGCGCTGAGGGATTGGCCTGGTAGCCGAGGCGCCGGATCACATCCTCGACCCGCGCGCGGGTCGCTGCCGACACCGGTCGCCGGCCGCTGATGACGTGCGACACGGTCGTGAGGCTGACGCCGGCCTCGGCGGCCACGTCCGTGATCTTCGCCCGTCCTCCGCCGCGCACCCGAGCCTCCTCGTTCATCGATCTCCCCAGCACCCTACCCAAAACGCAAAAGGTTTTGTACTCTTCCTCGCACTCACCCAGCTTCTTTCAACTCCATCGGCGAATTTTTGCGCAAAACGATTTGGAGATGTCATGGCCGCAGATCCGGAGCAGATCCCATGACCGGCCGCCTCAGCCGTCGTCAGCTGATCGAGGCCACGGTCGCCGCTGCGTCCGGCATCGCGCTCTCCAGCTGCTCTCGCGGCAGCTCCACCGACGGCCGGACCGCGATCCGCTTCCTCGGCCCCGAGGAGGCGGAAACCTTCCAGCCCGTCATCAACGGCTTCCAGCGAGCCAATCCGGACCTGCGGGTGGAGTACACCCCGGTCCCGCCTGACCAGCTCAACGACGTGCTGCAGCTCCGCCTCTCCGCGAAGGACAGCGCAATCGACGTCTACTGCGTCGACCAACCGCGCGTCCCCGCGCTCACCGCCCGCGGGTTCCTCACCGACCTCAGCGAGATCGCTCCCCGTGCTCGCGCAACCGTGACCGAGGAGCAGTACGAGGTGAGTTCCTGGGCGGATCGGTTGCGCTGCCTGCCGGTTTGGACGTCGACCCAATACCTCTTCTACAACGCCGATCTGCTGAAGAACGCCGGTGTCGCGGTTCCGGGCAGAGACCCGTCCGAACGCTGGTCCTGGGAGCAGATCCTCGAAACCGGACGGCTCGCCGTGGAGCGCTCCGGCGCCGACTACGCGCTGCTGATCGAGCAGACGGATGCCTACTACGGTCTCCAACCGCTGATCGAGTCGCTGAACGGCGGATCCGGCATCACCGGCGAGGAAATGCTCACCCCGGCCGTCACCACCCCCGGTTGGCTGGCCGCCCTGACCTGGTACGGCCGGCTCTTCTCCGACGGCCTCTCCCCGCGCGGCGTCTCGTCGTACCAGATGTCCTCGCTGTTCACCGCCGGCCGCGCGCCGTTCTTCGTCGGCGGTCCGTGGAACCTCAGCGCGTTCGAATCCCTGCAGTTCGACTGGGGAACCGCACCCCAGCCGCAGTTCGCCGGAGGACGGGCGGTGACTCCCACCGGATCGTGGTCCTGGGGCATCAATCCGTACAGCGACCGGGCGCGCGAAAGGCTGCGCTTCATGGAGTACGCATCGCTCACAGCCGAGGGCAACCTGGCCTCCGTCAAGGTATCGCCGTTGATCCCGTCCAACCAGGAAGCGTTCGCCCGGTATCAGAACGACCTCGAGCGCAACGCCACTCGGAGCACCGAAGGAGTGGCCGCGATCATGCGCCACGAACTCTTGACGACAGCCGTCAGCCGACCGCGAAGCATCGGCTACACCCAGTTCGAAACCGTGATGGGAACGGCTTTCTCCGACATTCGCAACGGTTCTCCTGCTCCCGAGCGGCTGGCCGCAGCATCGGACGAACTGGTCCGCACCTGGGAGCGATTGCGATGACGCCCCGGAAGCACAGCCCTTCGAAGGCGCGGCTCGCCCTGTACTTCCTCGCGCCTGCGCTGCTCGCGCTGTTCCTGCTCCGCGTGCTGCCCGCGCTGATGGCGTTCGGCAGCAGCCTGCAGCACCACAGCCTGATCGACGGCGTCACCCGCTTCGTCGGACTCGCCAACTACGGCGATCTGTGGAGCGATCCGCAGTTCTGGCAGAGCGTCCGCGTGACGCTGCTGTTCAGCCTGATCGTCAACCCGCTCCAAGTGCTGCTCGCGCTCGGCCTCGCGGTCCTGTTCAACCGCCGGTTCGCGGGTGTCCGGTTCTGGCGCTCGCTGGTCTTCGCACCCATCGCCGTCCCGCCCGCCGTGTCCGCAGTGATCTGGGGCATCCTCTACCGCCCCGAAGGACCGCTGAACGCGCTGCTCGGCACGCTCGGGCTGCCCGCGCAACCGTTGCTCACCAGCCCCGATCAGGCTCTCGGCGCGCTCATCGTGCTGTTGTCGTGGGTCGGCGTCGGTTACTGGATGACCTTCCTGATCGCCGGTCTCCAGGACATCCCCCAGGACACCTACGACGCAGCCTCGATGGACGGCGCCAACTCCTGGCAGCGCTTCACGCGCATCACCCTGCCGCTGCTGCGCCGCCCGCTCGCGTTCGTCCTCGTCGCCGACACCGTCTCCAACTTCCTGGTGTTCGCCCCCGTTCAGCTGCTGACCGGCGGCGGCCCAGACGGATCGACCAACCTCTTGATGTACGACGTCTTCCGCCGCGCCTACAGCGTCGGGGACATCCACTACGCCCAGGCCGAGGTGGTGGTGCTCATCGCCATCACGCTCGCCGTCGTGGCCGTCCAGTACCGGTTGATGCAGGGCCGCGGCGAGGAGCAGCGATGACCACCGACCCGCGCCGACGCCGGATCTCCTCGAGCCGGCACATGCCCCTGATCAGCGCCGTCGTCATCGGCCTGCTGTTCACGCTGCCGCTGCTGTGGGTGCTCGCCGGTTCGCTGCGCCCCGGTGACGAGGTGCTCGCGGACCTCGACGGGCTGTCCTGGCGCAGCGTCATCCCCGTCGATGCCACCTTCGACAACTACGTCGCCCTGTTCCAGGGCGATTTCGGGCGGGCCGTGCTCAACTCCGCGGGCGTGGCCGCCGCGACGGTCGGTCTCGGGCTGCTGCTGTCGGCCACCGCCGCCTTCGCCCTCGCCGTCTTCGACTTCCGCGGGCGGGGTCTGGTGTTCGGCGTGATCCTGCTGAGCTTCATGATCCCGTTCGACGCGATCGCCATCCCGCTCTCGTCGGTCTTCCGCACCTGGGACCTGCAGAACACCTACGCCGGCCTGATCCTCCCCGGCATCGGCAACGGTCTGGCGATCTTCCTGCTGCGCCAGTTCTTCCTCGCCGTGCCGCGGGAACTCGTCGAAGCCGCTCGCATCGACGGCCTCGGCTGGTGGGGCATTTTCCAGCGGATCTACCTGCCGCTGTCGAAACCCGCCCTGATCGGCGCGGGCCTCACCCTGTTCACCTTCCAGTGGCAGTCGTACATGTGGCCGCTGCTCATCGGCACCGAGCCGGCCAAGCAGCTCGGCCCGATCGCCCTGGGAACCCTCCAAGGGCAGATGGTCGTCGACTACGGGCAGGTGTTCGCCGGCGCGGTCGTGCTCACCGCGATCCCGCTGCTGGTCCTGCTGAGACTGCAGCGCCACTTCACCCGGTCCATCGTCGGCAGCGGCATCAAGTAACCGGCACCGCCACGAACCGAGCCATGGAAGGTACGGCATGAACGAACCCCGACCGCAGGCGATCCTGCTCGACACCGACATCGGCAGCGATGTGGACGACGCCCTCGCCCTCGGCGTCCTCCTCGGCTCGCCCGAAGCGCACCTGCTCGGTGCGACGACGGTCTACGGCGACACCCTGCTGCGCGCCCGGCTCGCGCACCGCTTGGCCCGGCTGGCAGATCGGGAACTGGTCGTCGTTCCCGGTTCCGCCGAGCCGCTGTCCGGTAAGGAAGTGTGGTGGGCCGGGCACGAGGGCGATGCCTTCGACGACCTCGACGCCGAGCCCGTGCACGACACCGTCGATGCGACCCGGTTCCTCACCGACACCGCAGTCGAGCACTCCGGGAACATCAGCGTGGTCGCGATCGGGCCGCTCACCAACATCGCAGAATCCCTTGCGCGCGAAGGTGAATTCGCTGGCGCCGTGCGCACGCTGTACGTCATGGGCGGCGATTTCCGCGACACGGGCAAGACCGAGCACAACATCGTCAGCGACGTCACCGCCGCCCGTACGGTCTTCGCCTCCGGCATCCGCACGGTCGTCACCGGTCTCGAGATCACCACGCGGGTGCGCATCGAACGCGACGGCATCGACGCCATCCGCGCAGCCGGCCCCTTCGGTGCCGCGATCGCACGCGAGATCGACGCATGGACCGGCTTCACGGGCGAGGGCTGGAGCGTCCCCCACGATCCGATCACCGTTCTCTCCGCGCTGCGCCCCGACCTCTACACGACCGAGCCGGGCACCATCACCGTCGCGGACGACGGGCGAACCACCTTCCACCCGGATCCGGACGGCCCGGTGCACCTCGTGGTCGACGCCGACCTGACGACCATCGCCGACGAGATCGTCACCCGGATCATCCGCGCTTCCCGGAAAGCCTCCAAGTGATCGTCTCGATCAGAGCTTCGAAGGTCATCCCCCTTCGCGTCGGACGTAGATCCGCTTGCCGTCCGGGCCGGTCCACTCCATCCGCACCACACCGGCCACGGCGGCGTCCGCCTTCCGCGATGGGTCGGCCCAGTAGCCGGCGACCGGGTTCCGGAAGAACGTCGCCCACAGCTGACCGTCGGCGTCCACGAAGAGATTGTTGTGCCCAGCGCCGACGCCGGCCGTCCAGCGCTTCGAATACGGCCCTTCGAACTTGTCCGCGACCGCGATGATCGCGTCGTACTGGTACCGCTCGCTCTCGGTCTCGGGCACGTTGTAGGCGTATCGCGTGCTGCCGTCGGGATTCTCGGACGTCCGATTCCAGGCAGCGTGCATCAGGTAGTACTTGCCTTCGTACTTGAGGACGTGCGCACCTTCGAGATACGGCTCTGGCGAGTAGGGCGCCTGCTCGAACTTCGGGAGGTTCGTTCTCTGAACGATGTCCTCCATGTCGTCCCGAAATTCCGCGTACAGGTGGTTGTGCAGCACGAGCCACGCCTTGTCGCCTTCGGTGTAGAGGCCACCGTCGATGTGGTAGTAGACCTCCGGGTCGATCCATTCCGGTCCGCCTGGCGCCAATTCGCCGAACGGCTTTTCAAAGTTGCCCTCGACGATCCGGTACGGGCCCTCGACTCCGCCCTCGCTCTTGAGCATGAACGAGCCGACCTTGCTGGAGTGATCGCCCATGCACGCGACGATGTACCAGGTGTCGCGGAAGTAGTGCACCTCCGGCGCCCACACGTTGCCGCGCTTGCCGTACTCCTCGTCGTGCCAGTACTCCTGCCACGGTGCGACGACGGTGCGTCCTGGTTTGTTCTCACCGGCGAATTCCGGTGACCACACCTTGCCCTTCTCCGCATCGGGCCGGACGCCGGTCGTGTCCACCAATTTCCACGGCCCATCCAGGGAAGCGGCGACCCAGACGAAGATGCCGTCGTTCCAGGGCGCCGCGCCCTTGAGACCGGGAGCGCGGGTGGTGCCCGTGGCGACATAGAGCGGCTTCCCGTCGACGACGAAGCAGTTGACGTAGGTGTCCCGGATCCAGATCCTGCCGAGCTCCTCGTCCCGGGGGCGGAGTTCGAGTTCGAGAACGCGGGAGTTGTCATCCCGCGGCCACAGGTCCTTTCGGGTGTCCGCGGTGCCATAGGGCTTCATGCCCGGCCAGTTCGGCGGGTATTCCTGTTGCGGCGGAAGCCCGTTCGCCCAGGTGGCGGCGGGCAGGACGGATGCCAGTCCCAAGGTGCCCGCAGTACCCAACAGCAGGGACCGTCGGTTCAGGTGCGAGCCGGGCATCGACATTCTCCTCGCTGTATTGCGCCAAATCACGAATCGAGGCTGACGTGCTGCATCAGTCCCCTTGATCGACACTACACAGATTCCGGGCGTCGCTCGTCTGACATCGGTGAAGCGCAAAACGGCCCCGCCCGGAATTCCAGGCGGGGCCGAGCTGCGTCGGAGGTGTTAGTCCTTGATCTCGCAGAGGGTGGTGCCCTGGGAGACCGAGTCGCCCGGTTGGGCAGACATGCCCGTGACCGTGCCCGCCTTGTGGGCCGTCACCGGGTTCTCCATCTTCATCGCTTCCAGGACCGCGATCTGCTCGCCGGCCTCGACCTGCTGGCCGTCGGTGACCGCGACCTTGACGATGGTGCCCTGCATCGGCGCCGTCACCGCGTCACCGGACACGGCCGCGCCGGCCTTGCCCGCGGAACGCTTGCGCGGCTTAGCCTTTCCGGCCGGGGCCGCGCCGGACACCGCCAGCTCGGCGGGCAGCGTGACCTCGAGGCGGCGGCCGCCGACCTCGACGGTGATGCTCTGCCGGGCTTCCGGCTCCTCTGCCTCGGCGCCGCCGGTGAACGGCTCGATGGTGTTGTCGAACTCGGTCTCGATCCAGCGGGTGTGCACGGAGAAACCGTCGGTGCCGGTGAACGCCGGGTCGCGCACGATCACGCGGTGGAACGGCAGCACCGTGGCCATGCCCTCGACGATCATCTCGTCCAGGACGCGGCGCGAGCGCTCCAGCGCCTGCTGGCGGTCCGCGCCGGTCACGATCACCTTGGCCAGCAGCGAGTCGAACTGCCCGCCGATGACGCTGCCCGACTCCACACCGGCGTCCACCCGCACGCCCGGGCCCTGCGGCGCGACGAAGCGGGTCACGGTGCCGGGGGCGGGCAGGAAGCCGCGGCCCGCGTCCTCACCGTTGATGCGGAACTCGAAGGAGTGGCCGCGCGGCGCCGGGTCCTCGTCGAACTCCAGCTTCTCCCCCGCCGCGATGCGGAACTGCCCGCGGACCAAGTCGATGCCGGTGGTCTCCTCCGAGACCGGGTGCTCCACCTGCAGCCGGGTGTTGACCTCCAGGAACGAGATCGTCCCGTCCAGCCCGACCAGGAACTCCACGGTGCCCGCGCCGTAGTAGCCGGCCTCGGCGCAGATCGCGCGGGCCGCCTCGTGGATGGTGCGGCGCTGCTCGTCGCTGAGGAACGGCGCCGGGGCTTCCTCGACCAGCTTCTGGTGGCGGCGCTGCAGCGAGCAGTCGCGGGTGCCGACGACGACCACGTTGCCGTGCTGGTCGGCCAGCACCTGCGCCTCAACGTGGCGCGGCCGGTCCAGGTAGCGCTCCACGAAGCACTCGCCGCGCCCGAATGCGGTCTCAGCCTCGCGCACCGCCGAGGCGTAGAGCTCGGGGATCTCCTCGATCGTCCGGGCGACCTTCAGACCGCGGCCACCACCGCCGAAGGCGGCCTTGATGGCCACCGGCAGCCCGTGCTCCTCGGCGAAGGCGACCACCTCGTCGGCACCGGACACCGGGTCCTTGGTGCCGGGCACCAGCGGCGCGCCGGCGCGGGTGGCGATGTGCCGGGCGGTGACCTTGTCGCCGAGATCGCGGATCGCCTGCGGCGACGGGCCGATCCAGATCAGGCCCGCGTCCAGCACCGCCTGCGCGAACTCGGCGTTCTCCGACAGGAACCCGTACCCCGGGTGCACCGCGTTGGCTTCCGCGCGCTTGGCCGCGTCGATGATCTTGTCGATGTTCAGGTACGACTCGCCGGGCGTGGAACCGCCCAGCGCGAAGGCCTCGTCGGCCATGCGCACGAACTGCGCGTCGGCGTCCGGCTCGGCGTACACGGCGACGGAGGCGATGTCCTCGTCCTTGCAGGCGCGGATCACCCGCACCGCGATCTCACCGCGGTTGGCGATCAGAACCTTGCTGATCGGCGTCACGTCCACAGTGGTCAACCCCTCATTTCCCGGCGCGACGCCGGACGGCTGGCAAAAACTTGTCTTGGAGTCTGTTGGTGGTTGCCTTGCTCAGGTGGTCGCTCAGCGGAACCTGAGCGCTTCCCCGGACTGCGGGTGCCCCTCCTGGTGTACGACCAATACACGGCGGAGGGGCCGTCCTCTCCAGAAAACCGCTCAGAACCCGCCGGTGGTCACCTGCACAGGTGCTCCAAGCGGCTGACGCCGCTTCCACAAGCGTGGACGGCATACGCCGACAGAGCTTTCTGAACACCTCAGCCCGGCAGCGCCGAAGCGCGCCAAGCGTGCGGGCCGGGGCGCAACGGTCGCCGCCCCGCTGGGTTGCGGACCGCCGCGGCCGGGTCGCCCCACAGCGACATCGGCTCGCGCTCCGGTTCGGCCGAAGCTGCCTTGGCCGCGGCCAGCCCGGTCAGCGCTGCGGTCAGCGCGGCGAGCTCGACCTCGTCGGGATCGCCGCGCACGATGCGCAGCACCGGCCGCTCCGGTGCCGCGTCCTCGTCGTGGCTCATTGCGCACCTCCTCGGGCAGGCGTCACAGCGGGATGTTGCCGTGCTTCTTGGCGGGCAGGCTCTCGCGCTTGTCGCGCAGCATCCGCAGCGACCGCGCCACGTAACCGCGGGTGAACGACGGCGGGATCACCGAGTCGACATAGCCGCGCTCGGCGGCGACGTACGGGTTGCACAGGGTGTCCTCGTACTCCTGCTGCAACTGCGCGCGCACCGCTTCGACGTCCTCGCCGTTGTCCACGGCCTCGGCCAGTTGGCGCCGGTAGAGGATGTTGACCGCGCCCTGCGCGCCCATCACCGCGATCTGCGCCGTCGGCCAGGCCAGGTTGACGTCCGCGCCCAGGTGCTTGGAGCCCATCACGTCGTAGGCGCCGCCGTAGGCCTTGCGGGTGATCACGGTGACCAGCGGGACGGTCGCCTCGGCGTAGGCGTAGAGCAGCTTCGCGCCGCGGCGGATGATGCCGTTCCACTCCTGGTCGGTGCCCGGCAGGAAGCCCGGCACGTCCACGAAGGTCAGCACCGGGATGTTGAACGCGTCGCAGGTCCGCACGAACCGCGCGGCCTTCTCGCTGGCGTCGATGTCCAGGGTGCCGGCGAACTGGGTGGGCTGGTTGGCCACCACGCCCACCGGGTGGCCCTCGACGCGACCGAAGCCGGTGACGATGTTCGGCGCGAACAGCGACCCGACCTCCAGGAAGTCCTCGTCGTCCACGACGCGCGAGATGACCTCGAGCATGTCGTAGGGCTGGTTCGGCGAGTCCGGGACCAGGGTGTCCAGCTCGAGGTCGATGTCGCTGATCGAGTCCGCGATCGCGCCGTCGGTGATCTCGGCGTCGAAGACCGGCGCCTCGGCGAGGTTGTTGCTGGGCAGGAACGACAGCAGCTCCTTGACGTAGCCGATCGCGTCGTCCTCGTCGGCGGCCAGGTAGTGCGCGTTGCCCGAGCGGGAGTTGTGCGTGCGGGCGCCGCCGAGCTCCTCCATGGTGACGTCCTCACCGGTGACCGTCTTGATCACGTCCGGGCCGGTGATGAACATGTGCGAGGTCTGGTCAACCATCACGGTGAAGTCAGTGATCGCCGGGGAGTACACCGCGCCGCCCGCGCACGGGCCCATGATCAGCGAGATCTGCGGGATCACCCCGGAGGCGTGGGTGTTGCGCTTGAAGATCTCGGCGTAGAGACCCAGCGCCGCGACGCCTTCCTGGATCCGCGCGCCGCCGGAGTCGTTGATGCCGATCAGCGGGCAGCCGGTCTTGAGCGCCAGGTCCATGACCTTGACGATCTTCTCGCCGAAAACCTCGCCCAGCGAACCGCCGAAGACGGTGAAGTCCTGGGAGAACACGCACACCTTGCGGCCGTCAACGGTGCCGTAACCGGTCACCACGCCGTCGCCGTAGGGGCGGTTGGCGTCCAGGCCGAAGTTGGTGGAGCGGTGCCGCGCGTGCTCGTCGAGCTCCACGAACGAACCCGGGTCCATCAGCAGGTCGATGCGCTCGCGGGCGGTGTACTTGCCCTTGTCGTGCTGCTTGGCCACCGCGCGTTCCGAGCCGGCGTGCACCGCCTCGTCATTCCGCCGGTACAGATCCGCCAGCTTGCCCGCGGTCGTGTGGATGTCCGGCACGTCCACCGGCGGCTGACCGACCGGCTCCGTCGCGCTGCTCATGCAACCAACCCGTCCTCGTTACCTGCTCGACCCCAGTATCCGCGCACGACCGCGATCTCGGCGCACGCTGCACTGGTCATCGCGAAGATTAGTGGGACGGACACGCCGAAGTCAATCCAGAAGTGACCCGCGCCTAGTAGCACCCGCCTCCATCTAGCTGCCAATTTGACGGTTAAGTGAATGGCCGATAGCCGCCCGATAGGCCTTGATCAGTCGATGGGCGTGTCCAGCATCAGCGCCGCGCCGACCCGCAGCAACGCCTCGACGTCGCGGACCGCGCCGGTGCGCGCCATGTCGTTGGCCACAGTCAGCGCCGCCTGCACCAGGATCCGGGAACGCACCTGGTCCAGCTCCGGCCGCGCCTCGCACAGCAGCCCGACCCACTCGGCGACGTAGGCGTGCTGGGTCTGCCGCGCCCGGTGCCGTTCGGCGTCCGGCAGGTGGTTGACCTCAC
The DNA here is from genome assembly GCF_053593195.1 of Saccharopolyspora sp. NPDC002376. Lineage (NCBI taxonomy): Bacteria > Bacillati > Actinomycetota > Actinomycetes > Pseudonocardiales > Pseudonocardiaceae > Saccharopolyspora > Saccharopolyspora sp. NPDC002376. The sequence continues at coordinate 15,757 of NZ_JBSFBZ010000052.1, read as the reverse complement.
TGACCAGGATGTCGATGAAGCGCCCGTGGTCGAAGGCGAAGGCGATGTAGGAGCGCAGCAGCTCGCGCAGCGCGTCGTCGGCGGCCGGGGTGCTGGCCAGGGTGCGTTCGAGCTCGACCTCCAGCCACGCGTTGCCGCGGGTGATCACCGTGCCGAGCAGCTCCTGCTTGCTGGCGAAGTAGTTGTAGAGGCTGGGCCCGGCGATCCCGGCAGCCGCACCGACGTCCTCGGTGGTCACCTTGGTGTAGCCGGCATCGGAGAACAGCCGGGTCGCCGCCGCCAGCAGCAGTCGGCGCCGGGAGGCGCGGCTGGCGAACAGCGCCGACCGCTGATCGAAGTCGGCGCGGCGCTCGGCGAACTGGTGCGGGGTTTGGTTGCCGATGACCACCACCATCGCCCGCAGCAGCTGCTCGAACTCCCGCCTCGGCAGATCGACCTGGTGATAGGAAGGGCTGGTCAGCACGCTGAACGTGCACCAGGCGCGGAACCTGGCGTCCTGGCCGGTCAGCTCCGGCCGGAAGGCGCGGGCCACCTCGGCCAGGCCGCTGGCAACCTCGCGCAGCTCGTCACGCAACGCGTCGCGCTGCTCATCGGGAAGCTGCCGGGCCTCTCGCTGCCAGAGCACGCCCAGCTGGCGGTGCTCCAGCGCGACCGCGGCGAGCCGGTCCACCACCTGGTCCAGGTCGGTGACCTCGGCGGTGATCTCGCTGAACGGCCGCAGCTCGTCGAGCACGACCCGGGTCAGCAGCTGCTGCTTGCCGGCGAAGTGCCGGTACAGCGCCGAGGAACCGACCCCGACGGCTTCGGCGATGTCGCTCATGCCCACCCGCGCATAGCCCTGGCGGTAGAACAGGTCCGCAGCAGCGGCGATGATCAGCGCGCGCCGGTTGCGCGGACGCGTGTTGCGGGCGGGCGTGTTGGTCACCTCGGGCATCGCGTCCTTCCTTCCGCTGGGAGAACGTACATGTTTGTACTCCCAGTCAGCGCGTTGCCGCGCTGACGTTGCGATTCGGATCTTCTCGTGGCGGTACCCGCTGCACCCCATGGGGCCGTCTTGCGCAGGTTTCCATCGGGCTCGTTTAGCCTCGCCCCGCAACTCGGGGAGGAGGTCTCGCGCTCAACAAGAGCAGCGAGGTTGCGTGCGGCGTTGAGGTCCCGGTCAAGGACCAGGCCACACGCGTGGCAGTGGAAGGCGCGCTCGGACAGGCGCAGTTTGGCTTTCACCACACCACAACCCGAACACGTCTTAGAACTCGGAAACCAACGGTCAGCGATATGCACCTGCACGCCGGACCAGGTGGCTTTGCACTCGACCTCAGGACGCAACTCGGCCATACCCACCCCCGCCACGTGCCGCGCCAACGACCGGTTTCGCATCATCCCGGACACATTAAGGTCCTCGATCACGATCACACCATGCTCACCCACCAGGCGGGTGGACAGCTTGTGCGAACCATCGCGACGCGCGTTGGCGATCACCTCACCTGTGGATAGCACCGCAAGGGATTTCACTCCGAGGTCCATACCCACACGCGAGTCTGGGCACGTGGGCGGAGGGGCTTCTCGCTGGATTTCCCCGGACACACAAAATCAGGAACAGTCAACGCCCCTTACCCGACAGACCTTTCGATCGCGTCCGTCGCACGTAATACTTCGGCATCACCACCGCATGACCGGGAGCCGCCGCATGTCACCAGAGAACGCCGACCTGATCGGAACCGGGCTCACCGGCCTCGCGGCACGGCTCCGCGGCGGAGCGCTGTCCAGCCGCGATCTGGTGTCGGCCAGTCTGGAACGGGCCGCGGCGCTGGAGGAGCTGAACGCTCACATCACCCTCGCCGAGGACGCCGTCAAACGCGCCGACTCGCTCGATCAGCAGCTCGACGAGCGCGGACCAGTTGGACCGCTGCACGGGATTCCCATCAGCGTCAAGGACAACTACCGGACCGCGGGCATCAGGACCACCGGTGGCATGGGCGTGCTGCAGGACTGGACTCCGGACACCGACGCCGCGGTGGTGCAGCGCTTGACCGATGCTGGTGCGGTCATCGTCGGCAAGACCAACATGCACGAGTACAGCTTCGGCATCACCTCGGACAACCCGCACTTCGGCCCGGTGCGCAACCCGATCGACCCGACGCGCAGCGCAGGCGGTTCCAGCGGCGGATCCGGCGCGGCGGTCGCTGCGCGCATCGTGCCTGCCGCGATGGGCACCGACACCGGTGGTTCCGTCCGCATTCCGGCGGCGGTGTGCGGCGCGGTCGGGCTGAAGCCGACCCGCGACCGGTTGCCGCTGGACGGTGTGCTGCGGGTGTCCTACAGCTTCGACGTCCCCGGGCCGATCACTCAAGACGTCACGGACTCCGCGCTGCTGATGCACGTGCTCACCGGCGGCGAGACGGTGGCTCCTTCGGCGTTGCCGACCAATCCCACGGCTCTGCGCGGTGTTCGCATCGGCATTCCGGTGGGCGACTACTGGGCGGACAACCACCCGGAGGTCGAGCAGGTGTACCGAGAGGCGGCGCAGCGGTGCGTCGACGCGGGAGCCGAACTGCGCGAGGTCACCGTCGAGCGCTCCGAGATCGGCAGTGAGACCGGGTTCTTGATCGCTACTCCGGAAGCAGTCGCGCTGGTGGCGGAGTTGTTCTGCGAGTGCGGGCTCGGTTCGATCGAGGAGCACCTGGACGGTTTCGGCGCCGACGTCGCGGCCCTGTTCCGCAGTCAGATCGGAGCGGACGCCTCGCCCATTCCCGCGCACGAATACCTGGACGCGATCAGCGAGACCGTGCCCGCCATCCGCCGTGGATACCTGAACGCGCTGTCCGATGTGGATGTTCTGCTCACGCCCACTGCGCCGACTCCGGCGGTTCCGTTGGCGGAGACCAGTCTGATGCAGCACAACGGGCGGTCGGTCGATCCGTTCCCGACCTTCGTCCGCTACACCTTCGGACTCAGCGTGATCGGCCTGCCGGCGATCTCCGTTCCGGCCGGGACCACGAGCGACGGTCTTCCGGTGGGCGTGCAGCTCGTCGGCGCCCACCACACCGAATCAATGCTGTTGCGCCTGGCCCGGGCCTTCGAGCACACCTCGGACTGACCGGTCACCAGCGCCAGCGGGTGGCGGCGGCGATTTCGGCCGGGTCGGTGTCGGCGAAGTGCTCGGCTTCGGCGCGACGGACGGTGAGCATCGCGTCGTGCATTTCAGGGCCCATCGCATCGGCCAGCAGTGCTGACGCCGCCAGTGCATCGGCAGCTTCAGCTGAGTTCGTGGGCAGGCGGCGGATTCCGGCCGACTCCCGGGCGAGCTCGTCGAGCGCCGCTGGGTCGCCGGTGACTTCGTCGGGAAGCTGCAGTTCCTCGCGCACACCGGCCAGCCCTGCGGCGAGCACCGCGCCGACCGCGAGGTAGGGGTTCGCGGTGGCGTCGAAGCACTTCACCTCGACGTTCGCGGCCCACTGCTCGGTGCCGATCGTGCCGGTGATCAGTCGCAGAGCCGCCTCGCGCGCCTCGCGGCCCCACACCTGCCACACCCCGGCCCAGCTGGACGGCTTCAGCCGCAGGAAGCTCGCCGGGTTGCCGGCACCGACGGCCAACAAGGCGGGGAGCTCCCGCAGCACACCGGCCAGGAACGCCTCCCCCGCCGGGCGCAGCCCGTGCGGACCGGAACCGCCAGCGAACAGATTGCCGTCCTCGTCGTGCGCAGACAGGTGCAGGTGACCGCCGGAACCGGCGCCGCCGGGCACCAGGCAAGGCGCGAAACTCGCCCGCCAACCGTGCCGTCTCGACACCGCGCGCACGGTGTGCCGGACCAGCACCGCGTCGTCGGCGGCAGCGACCGGGTCGGACGCTGCCACCGAGAGCTCGACCTGGCCGAGCGCGTACTCCGGGTGGAACTGCTGGACCTCCAGCCCCTGCTCGCGCAGGGCGGCGACCAGCTCGCGGGCGTAGTCGGCGGTGGCCTCCAGCCGGATCTGGCCGTAGGCAGGTCCGTCGAAGGCCGGGACGAAGTCCTCGGTGTCGTCCCGGCCCAACGCCCACTCGTGCTCGAAAGCCGCGGAGACCGTCAGTCCGACGTCAGCGGCGGCCCGGACCTGCCGGGCGGCGAACGCGCGCTGGCATCCGACGAACCGGTCTCCGTCCTGGGTGAACTTGTCGGCGGGCGCCCAGGCCCAGCCCGGCAGCGCGGCCAACCGGACCAACCGGTCCACGTCCGGCACCAACCGCAGGTCGCCGTCCGGGCCGCCCAAGTAGCGGCCGGGCACCATCACGTCGTCGAAGGTGAAGGTCTCGAAGCACGGCGAGGCGCCGACCCCGAACCGCGCCGCCACGGCCAACCGCTCCAGCGGCACGGTCTTGACCCGCACGTTCCCCGCATTGTCCACAAAGGACAACTCGACCATTTCGACGCCTTCGCCGCACAGCCGCGCGACGGTACCGACCAAGCCGTCCTGCTCAGCCCCGGGAATCCGCTCCGCACCCATGGCCGTGACGGTATCGGGATCCCGGGGCGATGGCAGCACCTCTCGCGTTCTCAGCTCCAGGCGCCCGGATTCGATCAACTCCTCCAGCGTCGGCAGCGGCTGGAGATCGCTTCCTTCAGCGCCGTCGCAGGAACGGGTCAGGACGAGCGCCAGATGCACGGCGGCGCGGGAACGGACATCCGTGAGATCCAAGCTGAAAGCCCGTTCCGCACGCCTCATGTGCGCGGTGACCGTATTGCGGCTGAGTCCGAGCATCCGGGCCACAGCTGAGCGAGGCATGTTCATCGACATACGAGTGATGTCGACGCTGGGCTTCGGGAGCGAACCCAGCGGCCGCAAAATGCACGTGCCCAGGCCAGAGCTGGCTTGCGGGGAAGGACTCCTTCCAGCTGGGACCGGCCGTGGTAGAAGACCGAACGAGCAGGGGCGGTGCGGGCGGCGGCCAGAGCGTGGGTGGCCTGAGCGAAGGCTTCGGCCGTCGCGCTGAGCAGGTGTGCGCCGCTCACCCCCAGCGCATAGCGAGGATTGTCGCGAACCAGACGGCGCAAGATCTCCACCACCCCGCCCGAGTCGCCGTCTTCCTCTCCAGCGGCAACGAGACAGATCAAACTTTCCTTGATGACAGGGCAGTGCACCATCAGATCCCTGCCGTGGAAGCCCGAAGGATCCTGGTAGATCTGGGGAATCCGGTCACGGTCGGCCGATGGGCAGCTCAGCAGGTATACGCGCAACCGCTCGGCGTCCAGCAGCGGTGGAACAGCACCACTGGTCATCCGGCGGGCCAGCACCGGCGCACCCGCCAGCAGCGCATGAAGCACGCTCAACCGCACCTGGCGCGCCTTGCGCTGGTAACCACGCCAAGCCCGGCTACCGTCCTCCGCGCGGCGCAGCAACGTGGGCGCCGATCTGCCGGCACAGCCAGTCGAGAATCTTCCGGACGTCCGGTTCGCCCCCACCTGAGGCTTGACGTCTCACTTCATGCAGCAACCCGTCCAGACCGCCAGGCTGCTGCTGCGCTCCAACCTTCGTCACGCGTCGCCCCCAGCGCCGCATCGGCTCTTCCCCAGCTCAATGCGCTCTGAACTGAGAACTTCCCGAGCTAGATCACTCAGCCGTCGGCAGGATAGTCAGATCCTTGACGACCGAGGGCGCCCTCGCTCCAGATTCACCCCATCCCGCCCGGCTCGGCTCAGTTCTGGGTTTGCGCGAGGAGTTGTTCGAATGGGACCGGCTCGTCGAGGGCATCGGGCCGGCGCGGCGCCGGGCGGCGGTCGATCAGGGCCGCGAACTCGGCCGCCGCGCGGTCGATGCGGTCGGCCAGGGCCGTGCCGTCGCCGCCGTTGCCCCAGTCCTCCGACGCCGCGTAGACCGCCGTCGGCACCACCGTTGCGCGCAGGTAGCTGAACATCGGGCGCATCGCGTGCTCCAGCGCCAGCGAGTGGCGCGGGGAACCGCCGGTGGCACCCATCAGCACCGGCTTGCCCACCAGCGCCTCGTTGTCCACCACGTCGAAGAACGACTTGAACATGCCGCTGTAGGAGGCCTGGAAGATCGGTGTCACCGCGATCAGCCCGTCGGCCGCAGCAACCTCGTCGAGCACCTCGCGCAGCTCGGTACCGGGGAATCCGGTGACCAGGTTGTTCGCGATGTCCTTGGCGTGATCGCGCAGCTCGACCACGCGGGTGCGCACCGGCAGTTCCCGCCCGGTGGCGGCTGCCAGCCGGTCGGCCAGCAGCCGGGTCGACGACGGCTGGCTCAGGCCCGCCGAGATGACTACCAGGTTCCGCTCCGTCACTTCGCGGCCTCCGTCTTCTTCGCGTCCTTCGCGGCCAGCAGCGAGGCGTGCGTCGGCGCCTCCGGGACGTGGCTGGGCCGCATCGATTCGAACTCCTTGCGCAGCACCGGGACGACCTCCTCACCGAGCAGGTCCAGCTGCTCGAGCACGGTCTTGAGCGGCAGCCCGGCGTGGTCCATCAGGAACAGCTGGCGCTGGTAGTCGCCGACGTTGTCGCGGAAGCTCAGCGTCCGGTCGATGACCTCCTGCGGGCTGCCCACGGTCAGCGGCGTCTCCGTGCTGAACTCCTCCAGCGACGGCCCGCCGCCGTAAACCGGCGCGTGGTCGAAGTACGGCCGGAACTCGCGCACCGCGTCCTGGGAGTTCTTGCGCATGAACACCTGGCCGCCCAGACCGACGATCGCCTGGTCCGCCGAACCGTGGCCGTAGTGCTCGAACCGGCGCCGGTACAGATCGACCATCCGCCGGGTGTGCTCCTGAGGCCAGAAGATGTTGTTGTGGAAGAAGCCGTCGCCGTAGTAGGCGGCCTGCTCGGCGATCTCCGGGCTGCGGATGGAGCCGTGCCAGACGAACGGCGCGACGCCGTCCAACGGGCGCGGCGTGGAGGTGAAGCCCTGCAGCGGGGTGCGGAACTTGCCCTCCCAGTCCACCACGTCCTCGCGCCACAACCGGTGCAGCAGGTGGTAGTTCTCGATCGCCAGCGGGATGCCCTGGCGGATGTCCTGGCCGAACCACGGGTACACCGGGCCGGTGTTGCCGCGACCCATCATCAGGTCCATCCGGCCGTCGGCCAGGTGCTGCAGCATCGCGAAGTCCTCGGCGATCTTCACCGGGTCGTTCGTGGTGATCAGCGTGGTGGAGGTGGACAGGACCAGCCGCTCGGTGCGGGCCGCCACGTAGCCGAGCATGGTGGTCGGCGAGGACGGCACGAACGGCGGGTTGTGGTGCTCACCGGTGGCGAAGACGTCCAGCCCCACCTCCTCGGCCTTCAGCGCGAACCGCACCATCGCCTTGATCCGCTCCGCCTCGGTGGGCGTGCGGCCGGTGGTCGGGTCCGCGGTGACGTCGCCGACCGTGAAGATCCCGAACTGCATGTCAGCTCCTTCGTTGGCCCGATCCCGCTCATTTAGTACGAGATGCAACTACTTCCAGGAACGATTCTTCCCCAAGAGGTATTCCCGGTGCCAGCCGGTACCGGCAGGACGCGCGTCACAACTGATGCCCCGACGCGCCTGGGCATGTCGGCACCCGCGGAACGGCTCGCGGTCGTGGGGGCTGCGTAAGATGCGCGCCGTGGCTTCCCCGGACCTGGCGATCAGCGATGCGCAGCAAGTCTTGCAGCGGGTGTTCGGCTACGACTCCTTCCGCGGCGAGCAGCAGGAGATCGTCGAGCATGTGGTCGAGGGCGGCGACGCGCTCGTCCTGATGCCCACCGGTGGGGGCAAATCGCTGTGCTACCAGATCCCGGCCCTGGTGCGCCCTGGTGTCGGGATCGTCGTCTCGCCGCTGATCGCGCTGATGCAGGACCAGGTGGACGCGCTCAAGGAGCTCGGTGTGCGAGCCGGGTTCCTCAACTCCACCCAGAGCTACGAGCAGCGCCGCGACACCGAGCAGGCGTTCGTCGCCGGTGAGCTCGACCTGCTCTACCTGGCGCCGGAGCGGCTGAACCTGGACTCGACGCTGGAGCTGCTCGACCGCGGCGAGGTCTCGCTGTTCGCCATCGACGAGGCGCACTGCGTGGCGCAGTGGGGCCACGACTTCCGCCCCGACTACCTGAACCTGTCGGTGCTGCACCAGCGCTGGCCCTCGGTGCCGCGCATCGCACTGACCGCCACCGCTACCCCGGCGACCCGCAGCGAGATCGCCACCCGGCTGGAGCTGACCGAGGCCCGGCACTTCGTCGCCGACTTCGACCGGCCCAACATCCAGTACCGGATCGTGCCCAAGAACGATCCGCGCAAGCAGCTGCTGCAGTTCCTGCGCACCGAACACGCAGGGGACGCCGGGATCATCTACCGGCTGTCCCGCGCCGAGGTGGAGCGGACCGCGGAGTTCCTGGTCGCCAACGGCATCGACGCGCTGCCCTACCACGCCGGGCTGGACAAGCAGGTCCGCGCCAAGCACCAGGCGCGGTTCCTGCGTGAAGAAGGCCTGGTCATGGTCGCCACCATCGCCTTTGGCATGGGCATCGACAAGCCCGACGTACGCTTCGTCGCACACCTCGACCTGCCCAAATCCGTCGAGGGCTACTACCAGGAGACCGGCCGCGCTGGCCGCGACGGGCTGCCCTCCACCGCTTGGATGGCCTACGGCCTGCAGGACGTGGTCCAGCAGCGCAAGCTGATCGACCTCTCCGACGGCGACGAGGCGCACCGCCGCATGCAGTCCCGGCACCTGGACTCGATGCTGGCGCTGTGCGAGACCGTGAGCTGCCGCCGCACGCAGCTGCTCGCCTACTTCGGGCAGGACCATCCGGAGGACTGCCAGAACTGCGACACCTGCCTGACCCCTCCGGAGTCCTGGGACGGCACGGTCGCCGCGCAGAAGCTGCTGTCGACCGTGGTGCGGCTCGATCGCGAGCGCAACCAGCGGTTCGGCGCCGGGCAGATCATCGACATCCTGCGCGGCAAGAAGACGCCGAAGGTCGAGCAGTTCCGGCACGACTCGCTGAGCGTGTTCGGCGTCGGCTCCGACCTGAGCGACAACGAGTGGCGCGGCGTGATCCGCCAGCTGCTGGCTCAACGCCTGATCTCCGTCGAGGGCGACTACGGCACGCTGGTTCTCACCGAGACCAGCGGTGAAGTGCTGCGTCGGGAAGACCCCCGCCAGGTCCTGCTGCGCACCGAAGCCAAACGCGTCGCGTCGACGACCAGGGCGAAGGCGGCGAAGCAACCCACGCAGGAGATGCCGGCCGAGGCCGAACCGGTTTTCCAGAAGCTGCGTGCCTGGCGCCTGGCCACCGCGCGCGAGGAGGGCAAGGCCCCGTTCATCATCTTCCACGACTCGACGCTGCGTCAGATCGCCGCAGCTCAGCCGTCCACCCTGAACGAGCTCGGCAGCATCAGCGGGATCGGCGAGCAGAAGCTCAACAAATACGGCCAAGCCGTGCTCGACGCCCTCGTCGCAGAGGAATGATCACGGGGCGACGTGCTCCAGGACCAGCACCTGGGCCTCGCTGACGACGAAGCCCAGTGCGGCGCCGGTGGCGATGAGGGTGCGCTCCTCCTCGCGGGAGGCGGGGCGCAGCAGCTCCTCGAACTCCGAGGCGTCGAGCTCCTTCATCTTGCCGACCAAGGTGTTGCGGATGTCCATCGCGTCGGCCGCGTAGTCCTCGACGTACCCCATCGTTTCCGGCAGCTTGGCCATCAGCAGCTCGGAGATCCCCGCCTCGATGACGTTGCGCGGGGTGATGATCTCGGCGGCGATCAGCTCGCAATAGGCCTCTGCCACCTCGTCGCGGCGCTTGTGGAACAGCCCCTGCCACTCGAAGCGCTTCGGCTGCTGCGACCGGAAGATCGTCTTGAGCGCTAGCCAGCCGGTGAACAGGCCGAACAGCGGCATGATGAGCGGCACCTTGAACACCACCCAGGCCGACATCTGCACCGCGCCGGAACGGCGGATGAACTGGAACTCCTTGCCGCCGGCCTGCAGGAAGATCCGGTTCAGCAGCTCCTTGTCCCAGACCAGGCTGGTGACCACCATGTCCTTGAGGTCGAAGATGTTGTCCACATCGGACTTGATCTCGTTGAGCACCTCGGACAGCAGCCGGGGCGCGTCGGCCTGCACCCTGCTGATCATCGCGCGCTGCACGTCGCGCGGCATCGAGTCCCACAGCCCCGGCTAGTAGGACGAGGCGACCTCGCGGACGATCTCCTCGATGGTCTGCTGCAGCGGCTCCTCGACCTCGGCGACGATCCGTTCGGCCGAGCGGTACAGCAGCTCGCCCATCCGCTCTCGCAGATCCTGACGCTGGCGGACGGGGTCAGAACTCGAAACCGCCGGGCTTCCCGTTGCGGTCGGCCAGCAGCCCGGCGAGCGTCGCGATGGCGATCTCAGGCGGGGTCCGGGAGCCGATGTTCAGGCCGATCGGCCGGTGCACCCGCGCGATCTCAGCATCCGGCACGCCGAGTTCCCGCAGCGCCGCGACGTGCGGGCCTGCGTGGCGCGGGTTGCCCATGACACCGATCCACCGGACATCGCGCTTGAGCACGTCCCGCAACACCGGCCCGAGTTCCTCGCGGTGGTGGTCGGTCACCACGACGTCCGAGCCCGGCCCCAGCTCCGGCACCTCGGTAACCGCTTCGCCCCCGGCCGCCGCTGCCCGCTCCGGGTCCGGTTCGACCAGCGAGACCCGGAAGCCGAGGTCCCGGCCGTATTGCAGCAGGTGCTCCGCCACCGGTGACGCGAACACCGCGACGAGCGCGCGATCACCCGCATCCACCGGCACTTCGCCGTGCGCCACCGCGCACGCAGCATCCTCGGTCATGGCGCCGAGTGTGCCAGCCGCGACCGGCCGGAACCACCCCCAGACTCCACTGTGGACATCAGAGCCGGGTGGCGGTGGCCAACCAGGCGGGCAGATCGACCAGCGCATTCTTCTCAACGCCCAACGCAGCGGCGCGCTCCCCCACCGCAACGCCTCGGTAGCGGCGTTCCTTGATCCCCTCCAGCCGCCATCCCGGCGCACCGAACGCCTCGCGCACCACCAACTCCGGAATCTGGGGACCGAAGCCGGGTCCCGTATCGGCCAGCGCCAAGACGTGGACGGTTGCGCCCGGTCGGCACACGGCGTGCAGGCTGCGCATGTACTTCTCCCGATTCTCCGGCCCGAAGACGTGGAACAGCGCGCTGTCCACGACGGTGTCGTACGGGCCGCCATCCAGCGCCAGCGCATCGGCGATCTCGAACCGGGCCTCAGCCTGCTGCTCGGCGGCGTTGGCCCGAGCCCGCTCGATCGCCGGACGGGAGAAGTCCACGCCCAGCACGTCGTAGCCCAGCTTGGTCAGCAGGATCGTGTGCTCACCAGCACCGCAGCCCGGATCGAGCACCTTCCCGCTGATGCCACCAACGCGCTCCAGCTCGACGATCGCCGGCTGCGGCTCGCCGATCACCCAGGGAGCCGCGTTCTCCTCGTAAGTGGTGTCGAACACCGTACGTCCCAGCGAAGTCCCCATGCCCACAACCTCTCCACGAACCATCTGCTGTTCACACCGTGCAACTTCCACTTCGCTCGAAGTCAACACCTCTCACCCCGCCAGCGAGCCGAGTGACTCAGGCCACTCCTGTGACTGGTGGGAATTACCCAGAGGGGGCTTATGTTGGTTGATACGAGACGACTCAAGTAGATGGCGGCGGAAGCCAGCAACACCGTCGCGAGGAGGTTAGGCATGGCGACGTTCTTCGGACCGGCTGGTGGCCCGTTCGACGAGTACTTCGCGCGCTTCTTCGGAGCCGACGACGCCTCGTCCGGCTCCCGGCGGATCGACATAACCCAGCTGATGACCGAGCAGGCCCAGCAACTGGTCAGCGGCGGCGCCCGCTTCGCGCGGGACCGCGGGCAGACCGACCTGGACGCGCTGCACCTGCTGTGGTCGGCCACGCAGGAGGAACCCACCCGCGCGCAGCTGAAGCAGGTCGGCGTCGATCCCGACGCGTTCGCGGCGGAGGTCGAGGAGCACCTGCCCGCAGCCGATGATGTCGTCGGCGACCGCCCGGTGACGCTGACCCTGGCGGCGCGCACGGTGCTCGCCGACGCCCACCGGGTCGCCCGCGCGCTCGGCTCCACCTACATCGGCCCGCTGCACGTGCTGCTGGCGATGTCGGCGAGCCCCGACTCGGAGACCGGGCGGCTTCTCGGCGCTGCAGGTGCCGGCCCCGAAGCGCTGCGCGCCGCGGCCCAGCGTCCGCAGGTCGAGCAGGAACAGCCGAGCACGGACAGCAACACTCCCACCCTCGACCAGTACGGCCGCGACCTGACCGCGCGGGCCCGCGACGGCGAGCTGGACCCGGTAATCGGCCGCGCCGACGAGATCGAGCAGACCGTGGAGATCCTGTCCCTGCGCACCAAGAACAACCCGGTGCTGGTCGGCGAGGCCGGTGTCGGCAAGACCGCGATCGCCGAAGGCCTGGCCCAGCGCATCGTCGCCGACCAGGTGCCGCAGGTGCTCAGCGGCAAGCGAGTGGTGCAACTGGACCTGTCGGGCATGCTGGCCGGCACCCGCTACCGCGGTGACTTCGAGGAACGGATGACCAAGGTCATCGACGAGATCTCCGAGCACCGCGACGAGGTGATCGTCTTCGTCGACGAGCTGCACACCGTGGTCGGTGCCGGTGGCGCAGAGGGCGCGATGGACGCGGGCAACATGCTCAAGCCCCGTCTGGCTCGCGGCGAACTGCACGTGATCGGTGCGACCACGCTGGACGAGTACCGCAAGCACATCGAGAAGGACCCCGCGCTGGAGCGCCGGTTCCAGCCGGTGCAGGTGCCCGAGCCGAGCGTGTCCGACACCGTGCTGATCCTGCAGGGCCTGCGCGAGAACTACGAGGCTCACCACCAGGTCCGTTTCACCGAGGAAGCGATGCAGGCCGCGGCCCGGCTGTCCGACCAGTACATCAACGACCGGTTCCTGCCGGACAAGGCGATCGACCTGATCGATCAGGCTGGGGCGCGCAAGCGGCTGGCCGCACTGGCACCGGACGACGCCGAGCTGCGCAGCCGCATCGAACGGCTGGAGCAGGAGAAGGACGACGCGGTCGCCGCGGAGGACTACGAGCGAGCATCGGCACTGCGCGACGAGATCAACCAGGCCCGGTCCGGACTCGGCGATGCCGGGACCACCGGAGAGCTGGAGGTCACTGCCGAGGACATCGCCGAGATCGTGGCGCGGGCGACCGGGGTTCCGGTCAGCCGGTTGACCGCCGCGGAGAAGGAGCGACTGCAGCGCCTCGAGCAGGAGCTGCACGAACGTGTGGTCGGACAGGACGACGCGGTGCGGGCGCTGGCCCGCGCGGTGCGGCGCTCGCGCAGCGGGCTCGGCGCCCCGAACCGCCCGGTGGGCAGCTTCCTGTTTCTCGGACCGACCGGGGTCGGCAAGACCGAGCTGGCCAAGGCGCTGGCCGAATCGCTGTTCGGCGACGAGCAACGGCTGATCCGGCTGGACATGAGCGAGTTCCAGGAACGGCACACCGCTAGCCGGCTGGTCGGCGCCCCTCCCGGATATGTCGGCCACGGCGAGGCCGGTGAGCTGACCGAGGCCGTGCGGCGGCACCCGTACTCGGTGGTGCTGCTCGACGAGGTCGAGAAGGCACACCCGGACGTGTTCAACACGCTGTTGCAGGTGCTCGACGACGGTCGGCTGACCGACGGCCAGGGACGCACCGTGGACTTCAGCAACACGGTGCTGATCATGACCAGCAACCTGGGTTCGGAGGTCATCTCCAGCCCCGGCGGCAAGATCGGCTTCACCGCGACCGACGCCGCCCCGGCGCTGGACGAGCGGATCATGCCACGGCTGCGCGAGGCGTTCCGGCCGGAATTCCTCAACCGCATCAACGAGATCGTCGTGTTCAAGCGGCTCGACGGCGAGCAGCTGAACACGATCACCCAGATGCTGCTGGGGCACACCGTGCGGAGATTGGGCGAGCTGGGCATCGACGTCGAGTTCGACCAGGCGGCGGTGGCCTGGATCTCCGAGCGCGGCTACCAGCCGGAGTTCGGTGCCCGACCGCTGCGGCGAGCGATCGAGCGCGAGGTCGACGACCGGATCAGCGACCTGATCCTGGACGGCGAACTCGCCGAGGGTGCCAGGCTGCGGGTCTACGCGGCCGACGGCGAGCTGACCCTGCAGGTCGACCAGCCGGTCACTGCCTGACAACCAGCCGAGCGGGGCGGGCGCGCGTGACGTGCCCGCCCCGTTCTTGCTCATCCGGGCAGACTCACCCGGACCGGCCCATCAGGGCAGAACGGAACGCACGGCCTCGGGCGTGCGAGCCACCACCGTGGTCCCGTCGTCGGCGGTGATGATCGGACGTTGGATGAGCTTGGGGTGCTCGACCATCGCTTCGATCCACCGGTCCCGGTTCTCCGGATCCTTCGGCCAGGTCTTCATCTCGAGTTCCTTGGCCACCGCCTCGTTCGTTCGGACGACGTCCCAGGGCTCCAACCCGAGCCGGTCGAGCACCTCACCCAGCTCCGCTGCGGTGGGCGGTTCGTCCAGGTAGCGGCGCACGGTGTACTCCGCCCCTGCCTCGTCCAGCAACGACACAGCCGACCGGCACTTCGAACACGCCGGGTTGACCCAGATCTCCATTCCCACTCCCCACACACGGAAGCCAACGCACCGATCTTGCCAGGCTCGCAGCAAACCCCGACTACCGCACGAGGCACAAAACTGGGCGGGCCGATGGACCCTTCACAGTCGCCACGATCGTTGCAATACTTGTTCAAGGAGGCGGATACCCGTGGAGGCGCGCCATGCTACCCAGGGACGAACGTCGCCGCCTGAAGGAGATCGAGAACCAGCTCATGGGCGACGACCCGAAGCTGGCTCGCAGGCTGACCGAAACCAGCGCACTGCGCCGGTTGTGGCTCCAGTTGTCGCCGCGAATGCTGCTGGTTCTGGTGGCGGCGACCCTGGCGGTCATGTGCCTGTTCCTCGGCGAGGGCGGCGGCATGTTCCTGTCCGCAGCACTGGCCTTGGTCGCATTCGTCTCCCGGAACTGGCAGATCCGGGTGGAATGAAAGACGTTCCCGATCTCCGGGAAGGCCTGACATCCGGTTCACGTTGCGTAACAGCACACCCCGACGACGTCGAACTCCAGATCGAGTCGAACGTCCGGTTCACCAACCATGCGCCGCGCCACCGAAACCGGATCTGACCTTCCAGGCTCGTTGGAGACCTAGGGGATCCGAACTTGCCAACGGGTTCACAGCAGCGACGGTGATCTCGTGAGGTTTTGAGTTCGCCAGCACACTGGTTGCTTGGGAACTCGCGGCTATTCGAATCTGCCAGCACCTTTTGGGGATGGTCTTGGTGGTTCCTGGCTTGTTTTTGTTTCCGCTGTTGAGTTTTCAAGGTGCTTGATACTTGTGTCCGTTGGGCTGCGGGGTGGGGGTCATCCCCGTGGTTAGTGGATTGTGGGGGCCGGTGTCCGGAGGTCAAGCCCGGCCTGGCGGCCGCCCCTTCGGGGTTTGCAGGCTTGACATCCGGACCCCAGCCCCGTTTTGGCTTTATGTCACGGGGATGACCCGGTATGGAACAACCGCCAGTAGAGAATCTCGGCTGACCGAACACGGGGCGGATGGGACTGATGGACGTTGGGTTGAGGGTTGTTGAGTGTCACCGACGGGTTCCTTTCGCAGTGGGCGGGGCAGCGGGCTTGCTGAGTGAGCCTTTCCGGGTAAGCATCCGTGGCTCTGGGTAGTCGTCGTTGCTGTGGCTGGCGCGGGTGACGATGACACGCCGAAGTCGTTGTGGTGCAA